>CBDTVD010000365.1:0-1511 GCA_965363965.1 uncultured bacterium | reverse complement strand
CCTGAAATCCACCTCCCATAACCCCCCCCCACTTATCCACAGCCCGCCCATGCGCAGGGGCTGGGGAAAAGTTTTTATGCACAAATCGCGGGCAGTGGCGCCGGATGGCGATAATTTTGCCCCCGAGACGCATCCAGGAAAGGAACAGGGCGGTTGTGCCCGCGCCGAGGTGAAAAAATCGCGCAGCACGCCGAGCATAAGGATGTACGCAATCGTTGACATAGAAACCACAGGGGGAAACCCCAAGCGCGAGCGTGTTACAGAAATTGCCATCTTTATCCACAACGGCGAGCGGGTTATAGACCAATACTGCACACTGGTGAACCCAGGGCAGTGGATACCGCCCTATATCAGCAGCATGACAGGCATCACCAATGAAATGGTGAGCATCGCCCCCACCTGGGAAGAAGTTGCCGACAAGGTGGAGAGCATGACCAAAGGCCGAGTGTTCATCGCCCACAACGTCCGGTTCGATTATACGTTTATTGCCAACGAGTTCAAGCGCATCGACCGCGTCTTCCGCCGCAAGCAGCTTTGCACTGTTGTGCTCAGCCGGCGGATTTTGCCTGGGCTGCCCAGCTACAGCCTCGGCCGGCTGTGCGAGAGCGTAGGCATTCCCGTCAGCCACCGGCACAGGGCATTCGGCGATGCAGCAGCCACGGCCGAATTGTTCGACCTTCTGCTGCAGAGCAACGCCAGCCAGGTTACCGGGGCTATGCTGAAAGAGGAAATCCGCGCCAGCCTGCTGCCCCCCAATCTGCCCCGAGAAGTGATGGACGAACTGCCCGAGGAAATCGGGGTCTATTACTTCAGGGATGCGCGCGGCCGAATTATCTACATCGGCAAAAGCACCAACATCCGAAAACGCATCCTCAGCCACTTTTCGGGCGACATGAACAGCCGGAAATATCACAGCCTGAAGGCCGCCATCCACAGCATAGACTATACCCTGACAGGCAGTGAACTGATTGCCCTGCTGCTGGAAAGCGATGAAATCAAGCGCTGGATGCCTGCCTATAATGCAGCTCAGCGCCGAAAAAGCTATAAATACGGGATTTATGATGAGCCCAGCGCGGATGGCTATCGCGCCCTCAGGGTGGCCACCTTGTTGCTGGACCGTGAGCCGCTTGAATACTTCAGCAGCAGGCGCGGGGCCGAGATGAAACTGGAATCAATCGCACTTAAATATGGCCTCTGCCCATCACTTTGCGGCCTTCAGCACTCCAGTTTTACCCAGGCCAAGTGCGGCGATGGCCAATGCCAGGGCGCATGCCAGGGCAAGGAATCGGCGGAGCTGTATAACACCCGCATAGAGGTGGCTTTTGATGACGGCAGCCTGCCCCACAGCAATTTCATACTGACTGGCGAGGGCAGAAAACCGGGCGAAAAGAGCGTGGTGGTGGTGGAAGACCAGCAGCTGCTGGGCTATGCATATATAGATGACGCCGAGGAACTGCACAGCCATGCCGACCTGTGCGCCCGCATGACAGCACTCTACCCCAACCGTGAGC
>CBDTVD010000364.1:0-1516 GCA_965363965.1 uncultured bacterium | reverse complement strand
GTGAAACTGGAACGGCGCGAACGGTAGCCCTGCGATCGCCTCGGCCAGTTCGCGCTCCACCGCCGCCGAGAGAAAGCCCGGCCGGTAGCCCATGCCTTCGGGCAGGGCAGGTGCACGGGGCCATCTCGGCAGATTACAGCGACATCGGCAAAGCGCTCGATTCCATCCTTGCGTGGGTAACAGCTCATCCTGGCCCGGTGCATATACTGGTGAATAACACGGGCGGGCCAGCGCCAGGGCCCCTGCTGGAAGCCAATCCGCAGGCTTTTTATGATGCATTCACCCAGCATGTGGTGATGGCCCAGCTGCTGAGCCAGGGATTCATCCCAGGAATGCGAGAAGCGGGCTATGGCCGAATCATCAACATTATTTCCACAAGTGTCAAAGTGCCGCTGCACAACCTCGGCGTGAGCAACACCATCCGCGGAGCGATGGGAAATTGGGCCAAAACCCTGGCAAACGAGGTAGGCAAACACGGCATCACTGTCAACAACGTGCTGCCCGGCGCCACAGGAACCGAGCGGCTTGCCGCCATCATCGCCCGAAAAATGCAGGCAACCGGCGCCGACCAGGAAGTGGTGATGAAGGACATGAAAGCTGAAATCCCCATGCAGCGGTTTGCCAGCCCAAAGGAAATCGGCTATGCAGTAGGCTTTCTGGCCTCAGCGGCAGCAGCATACATCAATGGAATCAATCTGCCCGTGGACGGCGGACGGACACCGAACCTATAGAAACCGAGACTTTTAAACCTGGAGTGCTTCCAGGTGGAGCTGACAGTTTCGGCGCGTTACAGTGGGCATGCCATCGCGCCACTCGACAATGTATAAGCCGAGGTTGTTGTGGGGATACTCGTCCATGTGGGTGAGCGAGATGCCCAGCATGTTGCACATCAGTATTTTGAGTGCCCGGCCATGCGTGCAGACAAGCGCGAGTTCCTCAGGGTCGCTGAGCATTTTTTCAATCCAGGGTCGCTGGCGCATCACCACCTGGTCGGGGCTTTCGCCGCGCTCAGCCAGGGCAACGTGTGTTTCGCCCCGGTTCCAGCCAGCGATGACCTTTTGCATGGCCTCTTTTCCGCGCTCCGTCAGGGTTTCGCCTTCCATTGTTCCCCAGCTGATTTCATTCAGGGCCGTGTGCTGCTCTGCCTCAAGATTCGGATTCAGGGCCATAAAGGGCGCAATGCTCTGATGAGTTCTGCGGAGGCCGCTGGCATATACCCGCTGAAAAGGGAGGTGGCCATAGGTTTGTGCAAAAAGCTCAGCCTGGCGGCGGCCAAGGTCATTCAGGTCGGCATCAATGCCTGAACCCTGGATGCGATTCTGCAGGTTATAATCGGTTTGGCCGTGGCGAATGAAATAGACGGTTTTATTGGGGAGAATCGGGCGATTTGTGATGATAAAAAGGCTTTGGCGGCAACTGCAAAGGTAAAGGGGGCCCTAAGTTTGCGCCGCCCAATGCCAATAGACACTCGCGTAACCCCGCCAATGCTCAACCAGATGATCAAAGGCACGCTGGC
>CBDTVD010000363.1:0-1542 GCA_965363965.1 uncultured bacterium | reverse complement strand
TATCCCATTTGGCCATTGCGCGAAAGGGATGTCGCCATAAAAGTGCACTCCGCACGCTTTGTGCGGCTGGGTCAACCGATAAAAGTGGATTTTGATTGCAGAAACGTTGGGCAGAAGCCGCTGAAAACCAAAATCAACATTCAATATTCATCTGCCCTGCACTTTGATTCTTCATCAATCGACGTGGACAGGGTAAATGACACCACCTTGCAATACAACTTTGGAAAAACTGATCCTGGCTGGGATTCTTCATTCTTTGTATGGTTCAAAGTAGATACATCTGATCTGAGCATAGAAATGGTGAAGGTGGTGGGTGCCCTTGACACGGCCAGCGATTGGCTGCCAGAAAACAACCTGCGAGAACTGACATTTGATGTCAGATTTCCATGCGACCCTAACAGCATTACAGTGGAGCCGCATGAAGGCTTGGTGCCGATGAACGAGCGGCTGACATATACCATTCATTTTCAGAACATCGGCAACGACACTGCATTCCGTGTAGTCATACGCGATACCTGCGATAAAAAACTGGACCTTGAATCAATAGTAATTGAGGGCTCAAGTGCGCCGATGCGCGCCGCATTTGCTGCGGGTGGTGCCATGCAATTTTTTTTCGAGGACATTCGCCTGCCCGACAGCAGCACCAATCCTGAGGGCAGCAATGGATATGTAACCTATTCCATTTCACCGCTGCCCGGGATGAAACCCGAGACCAAAGTGAAAAACCTCGCCTACATATACTTTGATTATAATCTGCCCGTGCTGACCAACGTTGCCCAGAACACCTTCACCGACCGCAACCTGAGTGCTGATGCACCAGTCCGGCAATCGCCAACCCTGACCGTTTATCCCAACCCGACTACTGGCACTGTCAATATCTTGTTGGCTGAGGGCGGGGCGGCAATTGCATATTTCCTGCACAATGCAATAGGGCAGCGAATTGAAAGTGGTTATGCTGGCATCAGCCCGAGCCTTTCCCTGGATATCAGTAATCAACCGCCAGGACTATACTTTCTTTGCCTCAGTGCGGGGCAGGGCAGTACACCGCAATGGGTGCGAATAATAAAGAAATAGGTCAGCTGGGGCCCCCCCCCCAAAAAGCCCAATATTTCTGAAACAGTGCTGCTGATGAGCATGGTGTGCCTTTACTTTGCCCCTATTCAACAACCACACATCAAAACAGAAGAATACAATGGAAACTGCTTACCCATCTAACCCTTTAAACCCGCTCGACCCCACAGCCTATGGTGCCGCATCCGTCCGATACGCCACATTTTGGGAAAGGCTCGGCGCTTACCTGATAGATAGCATTATTGTCGGCATGGCCTTCGGCATTCTGTCCATGATCTTTGGCGGAGGAATGATGATGGGTGCCATGGGGAGTGACCCCGCAGATCCGGCAGCCATGGGCTGGATGTCGGGCGGTTTTGCCGGCATCATGCTGATGGGCCTGCTGGTGGGCATCCTCTATTTTCCCATCATGGAAAGCTCAGCCTGGCAAGCCACCATACATGCGCTACAACCAATACAGCTTGTAAGATC
>CBDTVD010000362.1:0-1562 GCA_965363965.1 uncultured bacterium | reverse complement strand
ATAAACTCATCGCTCGCCTGCTGGTGCACCCTTTGAAAGAAGAGGCCGCCAAAAACATGCGCGCATGGATAAAACGATATCATGAGCCGGAAATATTGATAAAATTCCTCCAATTTCTTGAGCGAGACCACCGCTTGCTGCACACCAGCCAGCAGTTGCATCCCAGCGAGTCATCCATCATCTGCAGCCTCGGCCTTTGCTGATATAACTTGCACCTTTCTTTTCCTATTCCATCCCCAGCAAATTCTCTCCTCCAATGGCAAAAACCACTCAAGATAAAATAGACATTGACGGCTTGCGCACCGCCCTGCAGTCCTTCAATTTCACAGACCTTTTCAACCTCCTCCGCTGGGATGCGCCAAGCGGCATCGCCTCGTCCCCCTATATAATCGATGGCAGGCAATACCCAACCCGCCAACTGGCCCGGATAGGCCACTACACCGCCTGGCAAGTAGAGGTGGGCGAGCACTGGCCCGTGCAAGCCGACCGACTCAAAATTGCCGAGAGCCTCAAGGCACGGGGGGCTGAGGTGGTGGTGATTTTTACCCAGAGAAAGGACCTGATGCAATGGTCATGGCCAAAAAGAATTTCTAAAGACCAGGCAGGCACGCGCGGCCAAACCGTGCTGAAAGAGCAGACTTACACCAGCAACCAGGCCGGCGATGCTTTTATACCTACCCTCAAAGACCTCAGCTTCGACCTTGAAGAGTTTGATGACGAGGGCCACGTGAGGCTTGAAGATGTAGCCAAAAAACTCGAGACGGCACTGGATACACAGCCAGTAACCAAACGATTCTATGACGGATACAAAGGCAAGCGAGACCGCTTCGCCGACAAAATAAAGGGCCTGCCCGATGCCCCCGCCCGCCTGCGATATGCCAGCGTGCTGCTGAACCGAATCATGTTCATCTACTTTCTGCAGAAGAAGGGATTTCTGGCCGATGGTGATGTCAATTACCTGGGCACAAAGCTGAAAGAGAGCAAGGCCAGGGGCAAGAACCTGTACTACAGTGAGTTTTTGGACGCCCTTTTCTTCGAGGCTTTTGCCAAACCTGACAACGAGCGCAGCAAGGAAGCGAAAAAACTGACAGGCGACATACCATACCTGAATGGCGGACTGTTTTTGCGAAACGACATCGAGCAGGAATATGCTGGCCAGATCAGCATTGGGGATGACGCCTTTGCCGATGTGTATGAACTGCTGGACAGCTACCGCTGGACCCTGAATGAAATTCCCGATGAGGACCGCAGAGAGCAGGAAGGGGAAATAAGCCCTGATGTGCTGGGTTACATTTTCGAGAAATACATCAACCAAAAAGCCTTCGGGGCCTATTACACCAAACCCGAAATTACCAATTACCTCTGCCGCCAAACCATTGATGCCTGGCTGCTGAAAGAAGTAAACGGCCCCGAAATTCCCGATGGGGCCCACACAGCCGCCACCAAGCGCGCCCTGCCCCGATATGCCACACTCGGCGACCTGATTTTCGACATGGACGGGGCCACTGCCGAGCACCTGTTCAAAGCCATGGGCAGCATCAGCATCCTCGACCCTGCGTGCG
>CBDTVD010000361.1:0-1572 GCA_965363965.1 uncultured bacterium | reverse complement strand
TATGTCGGCAATGGCTATATAGACCCCCAGGTAACCAGCGACAGCCTGACCGTTTCCTTCGGCAGAGACCCCAGAATCGTCATCGAGCGCAAGGAAATCAAAGACGAAAATCGCAGGCAGTACATCGGCAGCAAAAGATTTCAGACCTTTACCTACGATATCAGCGTCCGCAACACCCGCGATGAAGCCATTTCAATCCTTATTGAAGATCAGTTCCCCGTCTCCCAGGATAAGGACATCGAGGTGGAAATCGGGCAGGTATCCGGAGCTGAGAAAAACCTGGAAACAGGAAAACTCCGTTGGAAACTCAGCATTGCACCAGCAGAAACCAAAACCCTGCGGATGACTTATACCGTCAAGTACCCGAAAGACCGAACCATTTCAGGACTTTGACCAGCCTGGGATAAAGCAGCACACCCGCCAGCGCACCCAGGCTGTTGGCAATCGCGTCCGCAGCCTCTGCACTCCGGCTCGTCCACAGGGCCCCCTGCAATATCTCGATCACTATTCCATAGGCCGTGGCTGCCAGAAAAACCATCAGGGCAAATCGCCTTGCATGCCGATTGGGCCTGCCAATGGCTGAGCTCCACAGCACCGCAAAACCGAGGTAAAAACTAAAGTGCACAATCTTATCCAGGTGCAGCCCCTGCATCCAGCCTGCATGCGGCAGGTCTCGCCCGGGCAGTGCACACAGCACCGTTACAAGGGCTGTGTATGCAATGGCCGCAATCAGCACCCTGTTTCTTTTTGGCGCCATCGGCCTTTTGCCTCGTTTAACCTACCTCGGCCTGATACGCTTCGGCAGTCAGCAGACTGTCCAATTCACTGGCGTCTGTAAAACGGATTTTCACCATCCACCCATTGCCATAGGGCTCGCGGTTCACCAAGTCCGGCTCATTCTCCAGCAGCGGATTGGTGGTGATTATTTCTCCGCTCAGCGGCATAAACAGGTCGCTCACTGTTTTCACCGCCTCAACTGTGCCGAATACCTCATGCTGGCTGATGGTCTTTCCAACCGTGCTGATGTCAACATACACAATGTCGCCAAGCTCATGCTGGGCAAATTCGGTGATGCCCACCAGGGCCGTGTCACCTTCTACTCTGAGCCATTCGTGGTCTTTGGTATAGCGGAGGTCAGCAGGAAAGTTCATTGATTTTTCTTTGTAGGCTTCAAAGTTAACGCCATTCCCCCCACCAGCTTTTCATCAGTTAAGTTTGCAGCAATGCAGCACATCGCTGGGCTTTTGGGCCGCTCTCTTGCACACTCCGCTTCACCCTCTTACTTTCGCAATAAATGGAATGCGCTTGGCATCACCAATTGGGAGTACCAACTTTTTGAACTGCCTGACCTCACCACCCTGCCTGAATTGGTCCATTCCCTTCCCGCCCTCGTAGGCTTCAATGTTACAATCCCCTATAAAATTGACATCATCCCTTATCTTGACGACCTTGATGAATCTGCTGAAACTGTAGGCGCGGTAAACACAGTCGTCATTAATTCCGATGGAATGCTGATTGGATACAACACCGATATGGATGGCTTTCTCGCCGGCCTTGATTCCAAAGGCTGGC
>CBDTVD010000360.1:0-1580 GCA_965363965.1 uncultured bacterium | reverse complement strand
GACAGTGAAGCGCAGGGACAATGGTGCTACCGTGGAAACTATTTCCATTGAAGGCGCTGGCGCGCGCCTATGCCTGAACGGTTCAGGCGACGGATTTACTATTCTTGCTGGCAGTGCTACGGCACCAGTGGGCAAATTTTATAGCTTCAAACAGATCCCCACAGAGCCAATTAACATCACAATTGAAAATACGATTGCCATTGCAGTAGGGGACATGGAGGTGGAGGGTCCGATTCTCCAGCCGAGGCAAACATGGCATATTGGCACTGAAGGGCACACCACCCACATTAAAAAAGTTCATGATAATCCTTTGCAGATTGAGATATGGAGCACAGGCCCAATTCAATGGATTAGTTAAAAATTAAATCCAAATCACTTTCTCTCCTTTCTTTAGCATTTCCCAATGCCCTTGCCGCGGATGACTGCCTTTACATTTGGAAAGGGCAGTGCCTTGCTGAAAATTTTCCATCGCCCATGTTTATCACCCATGGCTGCACGTTTCGTCAGCCGATGGGGGGCGATGGAAGCGGCAGGGGCTTTAGGGATTTCTGCTTAGGCTGGCACTTCGAGTTGCGCGGTGCGGGCCGCCAGCAAATCGATCATGGTTTTGCCAGTTACTTTGCTCTGCAGCCACAGCATCACCTCATCATGGCCCAGGGGCTTGATGGCAACTTTGTCATCCACCAGGGGCTGCAGCAGATTGATGGCGGCCTGAAAATGTGATGGCTGCGGCTTATCGGTTTTGGCCAGGGTTCTGAAAAACTGGAGAAAAGTTTTTTCAAATTCCGTACGGTCAGCCTCGGTGTATCTGAGGGCCTGGCGGAGGTCGGTCTCCAGCATTTCGGGGTCATTCATTTCCCAGCGGAGTATAGGGTACATCACTCGGCTGAATGTGCGCAGGTCGGCTCGGCTGCGCTTGTCGCTGCCCAGCACGTGGTTAATTTTATTCAGTGCCGCTTTCCAGTCGTGCATCAAAAAGCTATAAATGGCCAGGTTAAAATAAAGGCTGGCTACCTTAACCGTATCGTTTGTATTTGCGATTGTTTTCAGGTAGGCTTCAACTTGGGGCACCACCTCCTGCAGTTTATCTCTGTCGCCTTTGTTCAGGTAGTATAGCAGCGCCCAATAAATGTAGGCTAATTTCTGATCTTTTGCCTCCCTCGCCGAGTTGGTCTTCAGGGCCTTGATTCTATCCAGCTGCAGTTCGAACTCCACGAATTGATTCTGCATAAGCAGGCTGCTGGCATGGCTCTGCAGTTGGCTCAAAAACTGTCTTGGGTGATGCTGCATGGCTTTGGGCTCGGCATAAAACATCTCTATGCCCCTGCGGCCGTGCTCTAAATAACCTGCATGGTCTTGAGTGAGGCGGGCAACTGTCTGCTTGCCGAAAAGCAATCGAATCCGCTGCATGAATTTGGTGCAGTGGGGCTCCAATTCGTCAAGATCAGTTTCATATTTAGCTATGGCGCTATTGGCCGATTGTGTACCCGTATTGTGGCTGCGAGAAATGGTTAACATTCGGCCTTCAATCTGCAACTCAATCAACTTGAAATCTACCTCGATTCGCTGCCTTTGGGTTT
>CBDTVD010000359.1:0-1584 GCA_965363965.1 uncultured bacterium | reverse complement strand
CAGCGCCGAGTGGGCGCGGGGCCTCAGAAATTCTCAGGGCCTGGTGTGGGTGGGCGATAAACTTTACGGTTCAGAGCATGGCCCCAACACCGATGACGAACTCAACCTGCTGGAGGCGGGCCGAAACTACGGATGGCCTGATGTAAAGGGATATTGCGACCTGCCTGACGAAAAAACCGCCTGCGCCAACCTGAATGTGCGCGAGCCACTGAAGGCCTGGACACCTACAATCGCCCCTGCTGGAATGGATTACTACCCAGCCGATGGGCCCATCAGCCAGTGGCGCGGCTGCCTGCTGATGACCAGCCTGAAGCAAAAAACCCTCTATGCCATGAAACTGAGTGCCGATGGCCTCAGCATCATCAGCACCACCGAGTATTTTGTCGGCACCTATGGCCGCTTGCGCGATGTCGCCATCAGCCCCAGCGGCGATGTCTATCTGTCAACCAGCAACCGCGATGGCCGCGGCAGCCCCATTAGCACCGATGATCGGATCATAAAATTCAGCCCTGCCGGCACGGGCATTCAAACCAAAGGCACTGGCGCCCTCCGCGTTCTTCCCACCCCCGATGGCTGGCGGATAAGCACCCAGGCCACCGAGACCATCAGCCTTTTTGGCATGGACGGCACACTGCAATGGCAGGGCCCAGCCAGCGGCGAGCAATCTGAGGTCTCGAAAAACGGCCTGCCCGCGGGCCTGTACCTATTGACCGCCCAGGGCAGCGGAATCCTTCGGCGTGCGGTTGTCAGCGTCCGATAAACCATAGTTGATTTTCAGCAGAAAACTCGGCTGCTGCCCCAATTGGGTCTGTGCCACTGGGGTCAGGCTGCCAGGGGCACCCTGGCTCAGCGTGTTGGCAATCTGGCCTGCGCGCGCCCCCAGGCCATCAACCAGCAGGTAATGGATTTTCTTCCCCTTCAGCACCTGCATCAGGCTGTCAGCCCCCAGGCTCAGGTTGACCCCATAGAGGTTGCTGAATACATTCTTGCCCGCAAACACAAACGCCTCGACAGGTTTGTTGGCCCCTGCCCGCAGGCTGTCGGGTACTTCTTTGGCCGCCGCCTCAGCCATGGTGATAAAGTCGTTTTGCTCAGGGGTATAGCTTTTAAAACTTGATTTTTTGGTCTCATTATACGCTTTGCCCAAGCCGCCCAATTGGCTGAGGGTAATCAGGCCGAGAAATCCGACCGCCACCGGGCCCGCCCAGTTCCAGTGGTACCGTTTGCCCAGTTCCCAGATGGTCCAAAGAAACAGGGGCACCAGCAGCGGCACAAAAATCAGCATCAGCCTTTCCTGGTTCCAGTAAGTCTGCAGCACAATAAAGGTGAGCCCCAGCATCGCCGCGCAATAGAGTGCGATGAACAGCATGATGCCCTTGCGGCGCCAGGCCATCACCACTGCCCCAATGGCAAAAGCGACGAAAACGAGGGTGAGGAATGTGCTGGCTTCTGTCTGGCTGGGGGCCAGTATGCTGGGCGCCTCGCCATTTCCCCTCAGGCCCAGCACTTTATAAAAGTGTACTGAGGTGTAATTATTCAGGTTGGTGAAAAACCGGTCGCCGAATCCAGCGAGGTCTTCATATC
>CBDTVD010000358.1:0-1586 GCA_965363965.1 uncultured bacterium | reverse complement strand
TTATTCTCTGCTTCACCTTGATGACTGCATTCTGCAGGGCAAACGGTCAGGATACTTTGGCAAGCTACTGGTTTGCCCATTCCGTGGATAGGCACGAATAAAGGACAGTGCGGTTGAACACGCGCCAATGCGGTCGGTGGTGCGGTAAAGGGGGTAATCTCAATCCGCAGTAATTCATTCAATCCTCCGCAATCAGGGCTTAACTTTGCACCCGCAAAACCGCAGGGGGCCACATTCCCCTTGGGGTGCATAGGTCTAAAGCCCAAGATATTTACTCCCCCCCCCTCCCCCCAAACCAAAAACTCCACACAACAGGCCCAACACAGCGGAATGGATTATAAACTGAGCCACTTGCAGCAACTGGAGGCGGAAGCCATCTACATCATCCGTGAGGTAGCGGCGCAATTCGGCCGCCCAGCCCTGCTTTTTTCAGGCGGAAAAGATTCAATCGTGGTGCTCCACCTCTGCCGCAAGGCGTTTTGGCCCGCACGCATCCCCTTTCCCCTGCTGCATGTGGATACCGGCCACAACTTCCCCGAAACCATCGAGTTCAGGGATTATATCTGCGATAAGTATGAAGCCAAGTTGATTGTGCGCCATGTGCAGGACAGCATCAACCGAGGCACAGCAGTGGAGGAAAAAGGCCCCAACCCCAGCCGCAATATGCTGCAGACGGTTACCCTGCTGGAAGCAATCGAGGAACTGAAACTCGATGCGTGCATGGGCGGTGCCCGCCGCGATGAAGAGAAGGCCCGCGCCAAAGAGCGCTTCTTCAGCCACCGCGATGAGTTCGGCCAGTGGGACCCAAAGAATCAACGGCCTGAGCTGTGGAACCTGTTCAATGGCCGAAAGCACCAGGGCGAGAATTTTCGCGTTTTCCCGCTGAGCAACTGGACCGAAATGGACGTGTGGCAATACATCCAGGAAGAAAACCTCGAGCTGCCCAGCATATACTTTACCCACAAGCGCAGAATACTGAACCGAGACAATGTGCTGCTGGGCGAAAGCGACTTTATCACCCTGATGGAAGGTGAGCAATATGAAGAGGCCATTGTGCGCTTCCGCACCGTGGGCGACATGACCTGCACAGGCGCCATCTACTCGACAGCATCCAACCTGGATGAAGTGGTGCATGAGGTTTCAGCCATGCGCATCACCGAGCGGGCTGCCCGCGCCGATGACAAGCGCAGCGAAACGGCAATGGAAGACCGCAAAAAAGCCGGCTATTTTTGATTTCGGCCACAGGCGCGTTTCCGGCTCCCTCTTTTTTATCTGACTCCCTATTATTTCCCCAAAAAATTTCCTTCTTTTTTTTTCCGACCCCCTCCTCTTTACTCTAAAAACTTAATCGCATGGACTTGCTGAGATTTGTAACCGCTGGCAGCGTAGATGATGGCAAAAGCACCCTGATTGGGCGGCTGCTGTATGACACCAAAACCATTTTCGAGGACCAGCTGGCCGCCGTTGAGCGGAGCAGCGAGCAGCGCGGCGAAGACTACGTAAACCTCGCACTGCTGACCGATGGCCTCCGCGCCGAGCGCGAGCAGGGCATCACCATTGATGTCGCTTATAGGTACTTTGCCACG
>CBDTVD010000357.1:0-1591 GCA_965363965.1 uncultured bacterium | reverse complement strand
GATCTGGTGGCCTATGAGCTGATTACTTACCCGCCATTCAAGGAGCACATCGACCGATACCGTGTGCCCCTTCCACATTTGATGGAACTGATAAAGAGTGCCGGACCTGTGCCAGCCAATAACCCCACCGTGGGTCCAGTCGGGCTTGAACCGACGACCACCTGATTATGAGTCAGGTGCTCTAACCAACTGAGCTATAGACCCGTGGGAAAGGATGAGAGACTTTGAGGGTCTAATCCGCCCTTTCCTCACCGCAAAGTTAATACCTTTGACGCCCCAGCCACAGCCATAAATGAGCAGCAGAGACATCAAAGCCATCATCTTCGACCTCGGAGGGGTGCTTTACGACATTGACACCAACCTGAGCCGAACAGCATTTGCCGAACTCGGCCTGGAGAATTTCGGCGACCTCTACAGCCTCCAGGGCCAGGAAGAAATTTTCGACCGGCTCGAAGTGGGAAAACTCCCTGAGCCAGAGTTCTTTGCCGCACTCAACAAGCATGTAAAAATCCGAATGGAAGGTGAGGACATCATCTGGGCATGGAATGCACTGCTGATTGGCATGGAGCCTGAAATTCCCCCGATGCTGATGGGGCTGAAAGAACGGTACACCACCGCCCTGCTCAGCAACACCAACCGATACCATGCTGCCCATATCAACAATGAAATGATTGAGGATTTCAGCCTCGGCGGCCTGCGCTCACTCTTTCACCACACCTTCCTCAGCCACCTCATCGGCCTGCGAAAGCCTGACCCTGCCATATATGCACATGTGCTGAAGGAGATGAAAATCCCCGGCGAGAACTGTGTGTTCATTGATGACAACCCTGCCAATGTCGAGGCTGCCCGAAAGGCCGGCATCTGGGGAATCCACAAACCTAAAACCCTCGGCATTCAAGAAATTGTCGATAATATCGAGGGTTACCTGTAAAAGGCTATTCTGCCGACTTATTTCCTCGCTTCGGCCTCAGCCAAATTCTTTAGCCGCTGCATGGTTTTCAGTGTCTGTTTTTTAAATACACCCGGCATTAGCCAGCCAAAAAACTTCATGCCGCCGCTCATTCTGAAATCGTTGTGCATGGTCCATCTGGTGCTGTTTGCGTTTATTTCGTCGAATGTGCTGTCGGTCCGGTTCCATACCCCCTTCGCCTCATAAATGCTGGCAAAGCGCCGCGGCATTTCCTCTGCCTCTATTGTTTCCTTCATCACCACTTTTCGCTTTCCCATCTGGCAGATCATTTCAGCAGTGCTGCCAGTTTTACCGGGTTCCCCAGTCAGGGGCTTCACCTCCGTCACTTCAGGCATCCAATCTTTTATTCTGTGGGGATTTGTAAAAATAGAGGCAACCACACTTCGCGGTGCTGAGATGTCGATAGCTGTTGTGTACTTCATGTCCGTTTTTTTATTTCTGGGGCAGTGCTGATGCAAATGTAACCCCCGATACAGTACTTTAGCCCGCTGCATATCAAGCCTTTAATCACTCTGAATCCTCCCCGCACCCCACCCAGGCCGCTCAGCGTCCTGCATCTGAGCACTGCGAAGGGCTGGCGCGGCGGCGAGGCCCAATTGGTCCACCTGATCCATAAGGCCA
>CBDTVD010000356.1:0-1615 GCA_965363965.1 uncultured bacterium | reverse complement strand
GGTATCACTCTGCCACTCGATAGCCCAGGCGTGTATCGCCTGTCGCTGAGCATCCTCAGCCCCACCGGGTGCCTCACCACCGACACGGTCAGTTTCCGGCTGCTGCCAGGGGCCGCGGTGCCCCTGGCCGATGCGGCCACTTTCAGCGCAGATAATCAGCTCACGCTCCGGTGGCACTCCGCCCCGGGGGCGCTTCGCTATGTGGTGGAGCGGGGCACAGGCCCGGGCTGGGAAATCATCGCCACCACCGATGACACTGCCCTGGCCATCGCTGAGCCGGTGATGGGCATAGCTTACAGAGTCCGCGCCACCAACCCCTGCGAGTTTACCCCTGCCGAAGGTGCCGAGCTGCGCCCCATCTACCTTGATGCCCAAAAGTCAGCCGAGGAAACCATAGCCCTGAACTGGTCGGCCCATCGGCCCGCGCTTGAAGGCCCATTGACCCTGCACCGAGACGGGCAGCCCCTCGGCATCGCGGCCATTCCCCCTGCTTTCGACCTCGACTTTTGGGACAGTACCCTCGCCGAGCACTGCTATCGGGTCGGCCTGCCCGGCCGTGATGTGTGGAGCAACAGGGTGTGCATCGCCCAATCGCCGTGGATGCACCTGCCCAGCGCCTTCAGCCCCAATGGCGATGGGCTGAATGATGCGTGGCAGCCGCGATGCAGCCCAGCACTCCGCGGCAGTTACAGCGTTTACAATCGGTGGGGGCAGCGCCTCTTCCAATCGCCCGACCTGAATACTCCGTGGGTGCCATCAACTGGCCTTCCGCTGGATAATTATTTTGTCATATATTCGCCCATCGGTCAGCCGCAAATCACCAAAGTGGTGGCGGCGGTGCGATAAGAAAAAACAAGTCAGCAAAAAAATAACACTCATAAAAAAATGAAAAACATTGCAGCGTTCCTCTTCCGCGTCAGCCTATTGGCTCTTGCGCCGCTCACCAGCCACGGGCAAGCCTGGGCACCCGACTATGTATCGCCCATGCCCCAGGGCGCATGGAACCACCTGGAAGTGAGGGGCGGGCAACTGTTTTTCACCAACGCCACACTTTCTACACAGGGCCCACTGCGCCTGAATTGCGACAGCGTGAAAACAAGCAAGGGAGGCAGTTTGCAGGACTATGTGATGGGGGTTGACGCCACAGGCCAGCAGAAATGGAAGCTGCAGCTGGATCTGTTTAACAATGCCTATCAGCACCTGACCGAGACTGCGGTGCTGGAATGGATGCAGGTGTATGCCGACACCCTGCTGCCCGGCAATGGCGGCACCGATATACAAATAAATGCCCCATGCCCCAAGCTGGTGCTTGCCAGATATAACCTGGCCAATGGCCACCTGATGGGCGTGAGCCAAACACAGGGCATGCCCGCACCGCGCGAAATCCCTGCATGGCAGAGAATTGCGGGGCAGGTGGCCAGCCACATGCTGATGGCGCACGACAATGCCACAGGAGACTTTTACCTCGGGGACTTTGAGACCCCCAACCTTTTGCTGCAAAACCCCCTGCGAGACACCACTCGCCATCAAATCGCCATCGAGGGGTTCAGTGCCAGCGGCAGCAGCCGATACTTCACCAAGATTGATGTGCCAAGCGATGTGCTCACCTTCAGCA
>CBDTVD010000355.1:0-1637 GCA_965363965.1 uncultured bacterium | reverse complement strand
CCGCCATGAAATGCTCGATCTGGTGCTGATAGATGGTCAGGCGCGTGGCATCATCACGCGTAACCTGGTCACCGGCGATATCGAGAGCCACTCGGCCCACGCAGTGGTTCTGGCTACTGGGGGATACGGCAATGTTTATTACCTGAGCACCAATGCCAAGGGCAGCAATGCAACCGCCATATGGCGCGCCCACCGCAAAGGGGCGATGTTCGGCAACCCCTGCTTCACTCAGATTCACCCCACGTGCATCCCTGCCAGCGGCGATTACCAAAGCAAGCTGACCCTGATGAGCGAGAGCCTGCGCAACGATGGCCGAGTGTGGGTGCCTGCCAAAGCGGACGACAAGCGCAAACCGCAGGACATCCCTGAGGCCGACCGCGATTATTTCCTTGAGCGCAAATATCCCAGCTTCGGCAACCTGGTGCCGAGGGACATTGCCGCACGCAACATCAAGGAAGTGTGCGATGCCGGAAAAGGCGTAGGGCCCATCGGGCAGAGTGTCTATCTCGATTTTGGCGATGCCATCCAGCGATTCGGCGAGGAAACCATCAGTCAGCGATATGGAAACCTGTTCCAGATGTATGACAAAATCACCGCTGAAAACCCCTACAAAGGGCCGATGCGCATTTACCCTGCCGTGCATTACACGATGGGCGGCCTGTGGGTGGATTATAACCTGATGACCACCATCCCGGGCCTGTACGCCACGGGAGAGGCCAACTTCAGCGACCACGGGGCCAATCGGCTTGGTGCAAGCGCACTGATGCAGGGCCTGGCCGATGGATACTTTGTGCTGCCCATCACAATCGGCAATTACCTGGCAACGCTCGGCTTCGATAAAATCAATGAAAAGCACCCTGCTTTTGCCGAGGCCGTGGAGCAGACCAAATCGAGGGTAAATCGCCTGCTGTCCATCAAGGGCAAGCGCACACCTGACGACCTGCACCGTGCCCTGGGCAAAGTGATGTGGGAACGGGTAGGCATGGAGCGCAATGCCGATGGACTGCGCCAGGCAATCACCGACATCGAGGGCCTGAAGAATGAGTTTTACAGCAACCTCCGCGTCAGCGGCCAGGGGGCTGAACTCAATGAGCAGCTGGAACGCGCCGGCAGGCTCGAGGATTTTCTTGAGCTCGGTGCCCTGATGGCCCGCGATGCCCTGGAGCGCGAGGAAAGCTGCGGCGGACATTTCCGCAATGAGTATCAGACACCGGAAGGCGAAGCTCGCCGGCGAGATGAAGAGTTTCAATACGTTTCGGCCTGGGAATACAATGGCGAGGGCCAGCCCGAAACGCTCCGCAAAGAGCAGCTCGATTTTGAATTTGTAACCCCAAGCCAGCGCAGCTATAAATAAGAACAGCATGCAAAACACTGACGCACACGAAAGCATCAGCCTGAAACTCAAGGTCTGGCGCCAGCGCAACACCGCCGCCAAAGGGGCATTCGAGGATTATTCGCTCAGCGGAGTATCCACCCATGCCAGCTTTTTGGAAATGCTCGACATCCTGAATGAAAAACTGATCGGCGAGGATAAGGACCCTGTAGCGTTCGCCCACGATTGCCGAGAGGGCATCTGCGGCAGCTGCGGCATCTACATCAATGGGCGCGCCCACGGCCCTGATGAAGGCACCGCCACC
>CBDTVD010000354.1:0-1648 GCA_965363965.1 uncultured bacterium | reverse complement strand
AGTTTTCCATACCGCCGGGCGCCGAGCCAGCCCCGCCAGCTGCGAATCAGCACCGCCAGCATTAGCCCTATAACTACCCAGCGGATGGCTGAGTGCAGGGAAAGGGCAAACCCATGCGCTTCCATTGTCAGCTGCAAAGTTGAGGCAAAGGCGGAGAACAATCAACAACCCAACACAGCAGTTTCGCGCTAATTTTGAAGCGGTAAATCAACTATTGCTCTCCCTCCCCCCCTCGCAGTAAATCAACCATGGCATTACCCAGCGTCTTCGATTCAAGTGTGGCCAGCGGCCTCATCCAGCGCATCAATCAGCTAACGCCCGCCACCAGCCCCAAATGGGGCAAAATGAGTGTCGGGCAGATGCTGGCCCATTGCAACGTGCCCTATGAAATGGTCTTTGAGCCCAATCGCCATCCGCAGCCCCCCCTGCTGATGCGCCTGCTGCTGAAGACAGTGGTGAAAAACGCCGTTACCAACCAGAAGCCCTATAAGCCAAACCTGCGCACGGCACCCGCCTTTCTGCAAACCGAGCCCAAAAATTTCGACCGAGAAAAAGCTCGGCTGGTAGAGCATATCTCTAAAGTGCAAAAGATGGGCGCAGAAGAGTTTGAGGGCCGCAAATCACACTCTTTCGGCCCGCTGACCAAGGAGCAGTGGAACAACATGTTCTACAAGCACCTCGACCACCATCTGGGCCAGTTCGGGGTATAGGCCCTGCATCACCAGCGGCGGCCGGTGAGGATGCTTTTGGTGGCAAAAAGGAACAGGCCGGTAAAGCTGGCGAAGTAAACCAGGTCTCGGGTATCCACCACACCTCGGCTTACACTGTCATAGTGCGCCTGCAGACTGAGTGCGCGCAGCAGGGGGTCGAAACTGTTGAGGGCACCGCTTTCCCGCGCCAATTCAATCAGGCCATAAAACAAAAAGCAAAGAAACAGGCCCAGCAGAAAACTGACCACCTGATTATCGGTAACCGCCGAACTGAAAAGGCCCAGGCTGAGATAGGCCGCGCCGAGGAACAGCAGGCCGATGTAACTGCCGATGATGGCCCCGTGGTCAACATTGCCCTGCGGCAGAGCCAGTGCACTCACGCTGTAATAATAAATCAAGGTGGGCAGCAGGCTGAATGCCACCAGGGTGAGGCCCGCCAGAAACTTGCCCAGCACAATGCCCCAGTCGCTTACTGGTTTGGTGCTCAGTATCTCGATGTTGCCCGTGCGCTTCTCCTCACTGAAGGTGCGCATGGTGATGGCAGGGGCCAGAAACAGCAGCACATAGGGGCCGATGATAAATAGCTGGTCGAGTGTGGCATAGCCAAAATCAAGGATGCTGAAGCTCGGCAGTATCCACAGAAAAAGTCCGCTGGCCAGCAGGAACACAGCAATGGCCAGATAGCCAGTCAGCGTGCTGAAAAAGCTGTTGATTTCTTTTCGCAGAATGGCGATCATGCCCTGGGAGCTGCGTTTTTGGTGAGTTGCCGGAACACATCCTCCAGGCTCTCGCGCTGGGGGAGGAGTTCATAGATGGGGTTTTTTGCTGCCGAGGCCCACTCGAAAAGTGCATCGCGCAGGTCAGCCCCTTTGGTGCCGGTCAGCAGCCAGGCATCGCCGTCCTTCTTCACCGATTGAACGCCAGCGATTGAGTGCAGG
>CBDTVD010000353.1:0-1711 GCA_965363965.1 uncultured bacterium | reverse complement strand
GCCGCGCACTCGAGGCCGGAGTTGAAAATGCTTTTGATTTCCCAGGCTTTGTTCCCGCTTATATCAGGCCGCTTTTCTGCGAGGGCAAAGGCCCTTTCAGATGGGTAGCCCTCAGCGGAGACCCTGAGGACATTTATGCTACTGACAAAGTAATTCTCGACCTTTTTCCTGAAGATAAAGCACTCCACCGATGGATGACCATGGCAAGGGAAAGGATTGCATTTCAGGGCCTGCCTGCCCGAATCTGCTGGCTGGGAATGGGCGATCGTGAAAAGGCTGGCCTCGCTTTCAACAAATTGGTGCGCGATGGCAAAGTAAAGGCCCCGATAGTCATTGGCCGCGACCACCTGGATACAGGCTCGGTGGCCTCACCAAATCGCGAAACCGAAAGCATGCGCGATGGCAGCGATGCAGTTGCCGATTGGCCGGTGCTGAATGCGCTCATCAATACCGCAGGCGGGGCCAGCTGGGTAAGCCTTCACCACGGCGGCGGCGTCGGCATCGGATACAGCATTCATGCTGGAATGGTCATTGTCGCCGATGGCACTGCTGAGGCCGACCTTAGGCTGAAAAGAGTGCTGCACAACGACCCTGCAATGGGCGTCATTCGCCACGCCGATGCCGGTTATGACATTGCACAGGATACGGCCCGAAAATTCAGGCTCCGCCTCAAAGACAACTTAGTTTAACGGGCCGCCTGGCTTAAACTGACCCTTTTCAGGTATATTCAGTTCAGGGTCAATTGTGCCCTCGATATCCTCTTCCTCATTGGCTCGGCTTGATACATCCGCCACCTGAATTTTTATCTTGGGCAAGTCATTCTCAATGATGCTCCAGATTGAATCAAAGGCAAACTCAACCGACTGGTTATACATCGCATCCTCAAGCCTGATTAACACTTCCCAGTCAATGTCTCCCCACTCGCTCTTCAGCTCATCGCTCAGCAGTTTTGCTGCCCCGCCGATGTCCTGCATCCGCCGGGTAACTGCCTCTTTGGCATTTTCATCCTGCAAAAAATCGTTGATGTCTTCATCCTGCACATATCCTTCAATTTCCTCAATTGCATCAAGTATGTTGTTCAGGTGCTGTCCGTCTTCAGGCGTAATCATGGTTGCTTTGTTTTAATCAAGGTCGGGTTTGTCCCCTATAAAGCAATCCCCGCGCAATTGGTTCAACCTTGCTTTTCGCCTTGTTTTTCAGGTTTTTTGGTGCCTGAAAGCACGCCCGCAAAAATCAGCCCCAGGCCGACTATAGCCACCCAGCTGATGTCCTCGCCCAGCACCAGCCCCCAGCACATTGCTACAATCGGAACCAGATAAGTTACAAAACTGCCGAACAGTGCATTGGTTTTCTTCACCGCATTGGCATACAGCACTATGGCCACTGCCGAACCAAAAACGCCCAGCAGCGCTATTGCACCCAGGTTCAGCAATCCCTGCTTGCCAAGCCCGCTGATTTTTTCAACCCTTCCGCTGCCAATCATCCAAGCCAGGCAGGGCAGGCCCCACACTATGTAGCTCATGGCCGATATCACCAGCGCAGGCACCTCTTTCAGGTATCGCTGCATCAGGTTGCCAGCCAAGCCATAGCATGCAGTTGCGCCAACCAGCAGCAGGCTCCAGGCCATCACCCCGCCGCTGCCATTGCCGCCGCCCCCTTTCTGGCTCCCGATTATCAGCACTGCACCTGCCAGCCCGATGCCTATTGCCAC
>CBDTVD010000352.1:0-1716 GCA_965363965.1 uncultured bacterium | reverse complement strand
ATACATGGGCAAATGGAGGATATATCTGCTTGCCTTCGGCATCATACAGCCCCATAAAAACTTCCATTCTTCGGGCATCAATCATAGGAGCGTATAATACAGCGCCCTCGAGCGAATGCGCATGGGCTGCAAGTGCATCCAATGTACGCACTGCTATCAAGGGTATTCCGAGCCCCCAGCAAAGCCCTTTGGCGGTTGCCATGCCAATCCGCAGACCTGTATAGCTGCCAGGCCCATCACTCACCACCACTGCATCCAATTGGTGCAGGTTCATCTCGATGCATTTTAAGCCGTCGGAGATTAAACTCAACAATTTTTCCGCATGCTTATTTGTCCCTGTCTCCTGTCCAGCCCAAACGGCTTTGCCAGAGCAAATGGCGACTGAGCACACCTCGCCAGACGTTTCAATAGCAAGCAGATTAGGCAAATGCAATTGTCTCGCCCTGTCAAAAAGTGAGGGGTAATACCATTTCTTGCCCGCCACGAATTATGGTTACTGCTATTGTTTCTCCCCTGCTGAACAAGCTGAGGCCCTGCATATAGGCATTGATGTCATCGGTCTGAAACTCGCCGAGTTTTGTGATAATGTCTCCTCTCTTCAGCCCAGCCTTTTCAGCCGGGCGGCCGGGTGAAGTACCATCAACACGCAGACCTTTGCCGCTGTACAGATAATCAGGCACTATGCCCAGAGTAACGCGAAAGGTCGAAGTACTTGCTGATGGCTCGGCTGTCTTGGTAAAAGTCAGCGGTGGCCTTTTGTCCAACTCGGTGCAGATGTTCACAACAATGTCGGTCACTTTTGCTACACCTGAATAGTTTATTTTTTGCCAGTCATCTTCAGGTTTGTGATAGTCAGCGTGTGTTCCAGTAAACAAATGAATAGCAGGAATTCCACTCAGGTAAAAACTCGTATGGTCACTGCTGCCAACTCCGCCTGCTGAAGTTTTTATGGGGATGCCCTGGCTGGAAACCTGCACAATTGAATCCCAGCTGGGGGATGTTCCAGTGCCGCTGACGATAAGCGCAGAATCCAAGCGTCCTACCATGTCAAGATTTATCATTGCTGAAATATGGCCGATGTTTTCTGGCATGTTCTTCACGAAATAATTTGAACCAAGCAGGCCCTCTTCTTCGCCAGAGAATGTGACAAAAACCAGGTTATAATTTTTCAATGGCAATTTTGCCAACCGGCGGCCAACCTCCACTACCACGGCGGCACCGCTGGCATTGTCATCGGCCCCATTGTGTATTTCATTGCTGCCTGGCGCCAATGAGTGGCCCCACTCACCATGCCCCAAGTGATCATAATGTGCCCCGATTACAATTGTATTCTCACTGGAATTATTTATGTATCCCACCACATTTCGGGCAGTTATCAAAACATCCTCAAGGTCAACTGTGCAATTAATCTTGGGAATGCCCTTTTTCATCATTTCAGCAATTGAATCATTCACCCAAATCATCGGCAATTTTTCTCTTTTAAAGCCTGCTGAAACTGATGCATTCAACGGGTTTAAATTGGCATTGCTGTTGAAAAAAACGATGCCTGCTGGATGGTAAGCCTTTACTGCATCCAGGCGGGGCCGCCACCCAATCCATTTTGCCGAGGTATGCGGGTCTAAATTTTCCGGCAAGCCAAGGTCAATCAGCACCCAGCTTTGCCCGATTTCGGCTGATGTCAGCCCTTTGAAGTCATTGCGCGCTAAACTGGAATCC
>CBDTVD010000351.1:0-1736 GCA_965363965.1 uncultured bacterium | reverse complement strand
GCCAGGTTACCTACTGATTGGGGTAGATGACCAGAGCCGCAAACCAGCAGGAATTCTGATTACTGATGGCCACTTAAAAAATCTTGCAGCCATCCGCAATGCTGGCAACATACTTCCCCAGCCAGCAATGACGGTTCATAAATATGTGCTGCCAGAGGGGGAAATTGCTGTGGTCGAGGTGATACCAAGCAATCTTCCTCCTGTTAAATACAAGGGAAGGACATGGATAAGAAATGGACCGACCAAGGCAATTGCAAACGAAACTGAGGAAATCAGGCTGAGCGAAAAAAGATCTGCCCGAGCCAAAACTTGGGATGCATTGCCTGCTTTTGATTCCACGCTCGAGTACATTAACCTTTCCAAGTTCAGACACACTTATTTGCCCCGCGCCATTGATGAGGAATCGCTCATCGAAAACCATCGCGAAATCCATGCACAGATGGCTGCGCTCAGGCTCTATGATCTGGCACAAGGCTGCCCAACAAATGCTGGGTTGCTGATTCTGGGCAGTCAGCCGCAACTGCACCTGCCAGGGGCATACATCCAATATGTACGCTTCGCGGGCACTGACATCGTGAGCGATGTTGCCAACCAGGCCGAATTGCGCGGCGACCTGCTGACGCTGATGGAACAACTCAACTTTTTCATCCCCAACATAATCACTCAAAAACCTGTGTTTGTTTCACTGTTGCAGGAGGAAGTGGTTTATACTTACCCGGCAACCGCTGTGCGGGAATTGCTGAACAATGCTGTCATGCATCGAAATTACCAGTCAAATGCACCAATAAAATTTTATGAATACACAGACCGCATCGAAATTCACAATCCCGGGGGGCTTTATGGCGAGGCACGCGCTGACAACTTTCCCTTTCAAAACGATTACCGAAACCCTGTAATCGCCGAATCGCTGAAAATCATGGGATATGTCAACCGGTTTAACCGTGGAATAGCCAGCGCGCAGGCAGCACTCAAGGCCAATGGCAATCGGCCGGCCGAGTTCGATGTCAGCCAGCCGCTCAGGTTCTCGGTGGTCATCCATAAAAAAGAAATTTAACCCCTCCCTCTTCAAACAATCCCGTCCTCCAGTCCTTATCAGCCACGGAAATGAATGCGCTGATTATCAATTGCACCCTGAAGCCATCGGGGGAAACCAGTAACACCCAGGCCCTCATCGACAAGGCTGTCGCACTCTTCAAGGAACAGAATGTCGAGTGCGAAACCCTGCGCTTTGTGGACTACAACGTGAAGCCCGGGGTGAGCAATGATGAGGGCGAGGGCGACCAATGGCCGGAGATTCTGCAGAAAATTCGCGGGGCCGAAATTTTCATTCTGGCAGCACCAGTGTGGGTAGGGCACCTGGCATCGACTGCACAGCGGGTCATCGAGCGGCTGGATGCCATTTTTCATGAAGAGGAGAACTGGGACACTGAAACGGGCCGGTACTTTACTTATAACAAGGTGGCTGGCTGCCTGATCACTGGCAATGAGG
Organism: uncultured bacterium; assembly: GCA_965363965.1. GTDB lineage: Bacteria > Bacteroidota > Bacteroidia > CAILMK01 > CAILMK01 > CBDTVD01. The sequence continues at coordinate 247 of CBDTVD010000351.1, read as the reverse complement.
ACGGGGCGCACAGCAGTGTGGCACAGGTGCTCTGGGCCATGCAGGAATTCGGGTTCACCATTCCGCCCAATGTCAACAGCTATTGGGTTGGCCCTGCAGGCCCTGGCCCCAGTTACTTGAAGGCTGGCGGCAAGCGGCACCTGTTCACCAACAAAACCCTCCGCTTCACCGTGGCAAACCTCACCTGGATGGCAAGGCTGCTTGAGGCCAACCCGATGACAGTCAACCTCAAAAAGCTCAGCGAACT
>CBDTVD010000350.1:0-1748 GCA_965363965.1 uncultured bacterium | reverse complement strand
GCGGCCTGCCATCAGCGAGCTTTACGTTCCTCGGCTTTCTGCCGCACAAAAAGGGCAGGGAAACGCGGTACAGGGAAATCGGGGCGAGCGCGCATACAGTCGTCATCTATGAAAGCCCCCACCGAGTGCTGAAAACACTCGATGGGCTGATGACCCATTGCGGGCCCGGCAGGCGAATCAGCGTCAGCCGAGAAATCAGCAAAATCTATCATGAAACCCGCCGAGGGACTGTTGCTGAACTGCTGGCCCACTTCAGCGCCCATGAACCCAAAGGCGAGTTTGTGATGGTGATTGAAGGGGCAGGCAAAGGCAACGAATCCGAATCCCAGTTTTCTGAAGCCGAATCATAAACCAGCCTTGCGCGGTTGGCCAAAGCTTGCGCCGTCGCTATCTCTCCTATTTTCAATCCTGAAAGCAGTGCATGATTCGGATTATTTTCTAATGGATCAGGAATCAAGGTCAGGCCTAAATTTCGCAGGACTTCATCAGGAATGTCAATCGCAAAAACCAAGAAATGCCTGCCAGTGTCGCCTAAAGTCATTCGGCCATTCGCAACCATCAGTTCAGGGCTTGCATCATCGCCCATGTCCACAGATAGTACCCATCGTCTTTTTCCCGAAGTTTGAAAATATTCCAGGGTGGCCTTCCACCATTCTTTTTCATACTTTGCAGCAGGCGATGATCCGCTAAAGCCCTGCGATAAAAGAGCGCCATAATTAAATTATAATACAATTTCGATTTAGCAATCGAGATGCCAAACAATGAGGGCAGCCTTCTAAATATGCAATGTTACGTATATATTTAAATAAACCCCTTCAATTTTGGGTCTGGCATATTCTTCAAGCTGCCATTTTTTCGGTAAGCAGGTCTGGATAAAGCCATTTGAGGTGACTGAGTATCTGGTTAAAGGGAATGCTGAAATGGCGATACTCACGCACAGAATCATCAGAATCGGGAAAGTTGAGATATTGGTGCCATACGATTTCTTTCCCAGTAACTAATAAATGAACGATTTTCTCCCCATTTCGCAGTTCAAAATCCAATTCATTTGGAGAGACAGGTCCCATATCAAATATCTTAACATTAGCCAAAGAAAGTTTATTGATGATAACTTCCGCCGTTTCAAGTCCGTCGATGTTAAATGGAGGAGCACCATCCCCATCCCAATCGTCTCTATACAGTTTTACTTCCTGCAGCATCACCCGTGCCTCGGCGTTTATTTCATTCAGATCAATCGAGCTGCCCATAATTAAGACTGGTTTGTGTCAAGCACATTTTGTTCCAAAAAATACAATGCTACTATCCTCCCTTGGCCACCAATTTTTCGATGCGGCGCATGGCGTAGGTGATGGGCTGCTTGTCCTTGTAGAAGTTGGCCCAGGGGTCATCTGTGGTGGCGATTCGCTCGGCCATGTTGAGGATGGTGTAGGATTGCGAGGATCGGAGTGCATCGAGTTCTTCCCAGGCAATCGGGGCGGCGATTGGTGCCCCCTCTTTAGGCCGGACGGAATAGGGGGCCACGGCAGTGTGGCCGAGCTGGTTGCGCAGGTGGTCGAAAAAGATGCGGTCTCCGCGGCCCTTTTTGGGCAGGCTGGTGGTGAACACATCAGGCAGCTGGGCGCTGATGAAGGTGCCCAGGGCCAGGCCGAATGCCTTTACTTCGGCATAGGTGTGGCGGGGCTGGATGCTGAAGCACAGGTGCAGGCCTTTGCTGCCCGTAGTTTTCAGATAGGTCTTGATTTTCAGCT
>CBDTVD010000349.1:0-1778 GCA_965363965.1 uncultured bacterium | reverse complement strand
AAATCCTCTTTGCCAATCTTATACTTTTTTTTGGGTGAGTCCCAGAGGGTGAGTCGGCCGGCCTTGACTTCTTCGTCAACCCAGCGGCAAACCTCATCTACTATATTGTATCCCCGTTCGGCAGACTGGTCTTCCCTAGCCACCGAAATGATAACTGGCACATCCTGCAATGCAAAACACCCAGTGCTGTGCAGCACCAGGAATGTCAGCACTGTCAGGATGTTTTTCACCCTGCTTTAAATGCGTTGATGCCAGTTACATCCATGCCTGTAATCAGCAAGTGAATGTCATGCGTGCCCTCATACGTAACCACGCTCTCCAGATTCATCATGTGGCGCATGATTGAATACTCACCAGTAATCCCCATTCCCCCTAAAATCTGCCTTGCCTCTCTGCAGATTTCGAGTGCAATTTGCACGTTGTTGCGTTTGGCCATGCTGATTTGGGCCGCAGTAGCCCGATCTTCATTTTTGAGCGTTCCGAGCCGCCAGCAAAGCAACTGAGCCTTGGTTATTTCAGTAATCATTTCAGCGAGTTTTTTCTGGGTCAGCTGGAAACTCGCAATCGGCACATCAAACTGAATGCGTTCTTTAGAGTATCTGAGTGCGGTGTCATAACAATCGAGTGCGGCACCCAGGGCACCCCAGCTGATGCCATAACGGGCATTGTTGAGGCAGCTGAGCGGTCCGCGCAAGCCTTTTACGCCTGGCAGAATGTTCTCTTCAGGAATTTCGACATCCTGAAAAACCAGTTCACCAGTTGAGCTGGCCCTCAGGCTCCACTTGTTATGGATTTCAGGCGCGCTGAATCCTTTCATTCCTTTTTCGACCAACACTCCCCTGATTATCCCTTCATCGTCTTTGGCCCATACCACTGCAACCTGAGCGTAAGGGGAATTCGAAATCCACATTTTGGAGCCATTCAGCACATAATGGCCACCTTTTTTTCTTAGGCTGGTGGTCATGCCACTGGGGTTGCTGCCATGGTTGGCTTCAGTGAGTCCGAAGCAGCCGAGCCACTCACCGCTTGCCAGTTTGGGCAGATACTGCATTTTTTGCTCCTCGCTGCCAAATGCATAAATGGGATACATCACCAGGCTTCCCTGCACTGATGCGGTTGAGCGAATTCCGCTGTCGCAACGCTCTATCTCCTGCATCATAATGCCGTATGAGATATAGTCCAGACCCTGGCCACCGTATTTGGCAGGGACGGTGGGGCCAAACAAACCAAGTTCCCCCATTTCAGGCAACAGATGTTTTGGAAATTCAGCACGCTGCGCAAACCCCTCAATTATTGGCGAAACCCGTTTCTTCACCCAACCACGCACAGTGTCCCTTATTAGCAGGTGCTCAGGGGTCAGCAATTCATCAATGTTAAAATAATCATGGGTTTCATATCTATCGATAAAATTGCCCCCTTGCCCATGTGCACCTTCCTGAGATGTGCTGCCGTTTTCAACCTTGTCTGCCATAACTGCGTTGTGGGGGCAAAGGTAGTGGGCCAAATTTGCCCATTGCATTTTTTGTCATAACACAGCAATGGGATTAATTTCACTTGAAGGCATAATCATTCGCCCGCTTCTTGGCGTGGATGAAGATGAGCAAAAACTAAAACGCGATATCATCCTCAATATCTCAATTGAGGCGGACACCAAACAGGCAGCTGAAGAAGACTCGGTTGAGCATGCCATAGATTACAGAAAAATAGGCGAGGCTGCCAAAGCCTGCAGCACGAAAAATTACAGGCTGCTGGAAGCGCTTTGCCATGAATTGATGGGG
>CBDTVD010000348.1:0-1779 GCA_965363965.1 uncultured bacterium | reverse complement strand
CAACCGCACCAGTTACATCGCCCTTGTAGAGTACAGTGACGGGGAAGTGCGGTACATCATCGCCCCTGAGGGCCTGAAAGTAGGCGCGCAGATTGTGAGCGGTGTGCAGGTTGCACCTGAAGTAGGCAATGCCCTGCAGCTGATGAACATGCCTCTGGGTACAATAGTGCACAACATCGAGCTTGCCCCTGGCCGCGGCGCCCAACTGGCCCGCAGTGCAGGCACCTATGCCCAATTGGTGGGCAGGGACGGCAAATACTGCATCCTGAAGATGCCCAGCGGCGAGACCCGCTTGATATTGGGTGTTTGCATGGCAACAGTAGGCACTGTTAGCAACGGCGACCACAGCAACATCAGCCTGGGCAAGGCTGGGCGCAAACGCTGGGTTGGCCGCAGGCCTCGAGTACGCGGTGTAGCGATGAACCCTGTCGATCACCCCATGGGCGGCGGCGAAGGAAAATCGAGCGGCGGACAGCCCCGCAGCCGAAATGGACTATACAGCAAAGGCAAAAAAACCCGCGCACCGAAAAACTCCAGCAACAGGCTTATCCTGAGCAAACGCAAAAAATAATTCAACTGACCTATTTACGGCCAATGGATGGCGAAATGCAGAAAGCAGTGGAAGTGCAAAAGAGAATTACCTTTGCGCCCCCGCAGCCTGAGCCCCCAGCACACATCAAGGCCAAACATATTTACGGCTGCATTGCACCGACACAATCAATCAAAAAATAAAAACTCTCTGACTACTCTGCCTCAATGAGTCGCTCGATAAAAAAAGGACCTTATATCTTCTGGAAACTGGAAGAGAAGGTGAACGCCATGAATGAAGGCGGCAAAAAAACGGTTATAAAAACCTGGAGCCGCCGCAGCATGATTTCACCTGATTTTGTAGGCCACACTTTTGCCGTCCACAATGGCAATAAATTCATTCCTGTTTATGTGACAGAAAACATGGTGGGCCATAAATTGGGTGAGTTTGCGCCAACACGCACCTTCCGCGGGCACACTGCCAAAAAGGGCAAAAAGTAAAAGCAGGCCGAGAGAGGATTAATCCAAAGCAAGAAAAAGAAGAGAAAAGATGGAATCAGTTGCCCGATATACCAACTCACCATTTCCCCCGCGCAAAATGCGTCTGCTGGCAGACCTGGTGCGGCTGATGGATGTTGACAAGGCCATTTTTGTGCTGAAGCTGCATCCCAAGCGGATGTATGCCACCGAGCTTGGCAAAGTGCTGCGGAGTGCTATCGCCAACTGGCAGGTTAGCCATCCTGACAATGCAGTTGAGGACAGTGAACTGTATGTCAAGATGATCAAAATTGATGGAGCGCGCGCACTGAAGCGTGTGCAGCCAGCCCCGCAGGGCCGAGCCTATCGCAAGAAAAAACGGTTTAACCACATCACCGTTGTACTGGGCAGCCGGGTGAGCGACTCGGTTGAATCATTTACTACTCAGGTAGAGGAGGCATTCGAGGCGCCCGAGGCACCTGCATCACAGCCAAAAGCCAAGCATACCCGCAGCAAAAAAGAAACGGCAGCGTAAGCCCAGAATCAAAACAATACTTTTAGACAAGAAAAATTTAGCCTGAATGGGACAAAAAGTTAATCCAATTGCCATAAGGCTCGGCTTCATCCGGGGCTGGGAGAGCAATTGGTATGGTGACAAAGACTACGCTGAGAAACTGCTGGAAGACCACAAAATCAGGGCCTTCATAGATAAGAGGATCAGAAATGGCGGGGTATCGCGGATTGTAATTGAGCGGACGCTGAAGCGGATAATGG
>CBDTVD010000347.1:0-1781 GCA_965363965.1 uncultured bacterium | reverse complement strand
ATTTCAGCTGAAATGCTGCGGAGTGAAGTGGCAAAACTGGAATGAGGCTCTGTGGTGATGGGCAAACCTTTTTCAGCTTTTTAATCTTATAATGGCTGCAGAGCAAAAGTGTCCGCTTATAAAAAAATTGGCCAAAGCTCAGTTCGCGCACTTTAATAAGCTGCCCTTGCCCGATGAGCTTTATTACCGCCCTATCCACGGCCACTCCGCCGCATTCCTTAAGCCAGGCAGCAGCTGCTGAGTGGGCAAAAGCCTACCATCAGGCAGGGCCGGCACTGGCGCGAGTGATTGACAGCGTACACAAAGCCAGCGGCATCAGCCAGCGATACACGGCAATATCAGATTATCTATCAACCGACCCGAAAACCTGGCAGTTTTTCGGCGGCGGAAACCCGGGCACTGCTGCGCGGATGGAGGCATACAGGCAGCAGGCACTGCCCCTTGCCCGCGGGGCTGCTGAGGGCGCACTGAAAGAGCGTGGAATAAGCGGAGACCGTGTAAGCCATGTAATCCTGGCCAGCTGCACTGGGATGTATGCACCTGGCCTGGAACTCGACCTGATGGAGGCGCTGGGGATCAATGCCGGTGCCGAGCGCACTGCCATCCATTACATGGGCTGCCATGCGGCGGTGAATGTGCTGAAAACAGCGCGCCACATTGCCCGCAGTGAGCCTGATGCCGTGATTCTGTGCGTCTGTGTCGAACTCTGCACGCTGCATAAGCAGGAGGGAACCGACAGGAACAGCCTGCTGAGCAGCACACTGTTTGCGGATGGTGCTGCGGCTGCAATAGTGGAAGGTGCGCCCCGCAGCGATGGGCTCAGCCTTGCCCTGTCCGCTTTTAAATCTTCGGTGGCTTTCCATGGCAGAAATGAGATGGCTTGGAACATCGGCGACAACGGCTTTCAGATGGCATTGACGGCCTATGTGCCGGCACTGATTGAAGAAGGCATCCCTGCCCTGGCCCACAGCATGGCTGAGGAACTCGCCGACAGCAGGGTAGGGCACTGGGCCATTCACCCTGGGGGCAAGCGGATAGTCGAGGCTTGCGGGTCGGCCCTGGGCTTATCAGAACATGACCTTCGGCACAGCTATGGTGTGCTCAATGATTTCGGCAACATGAGCTCGCCGACAGTCCTTTTTGTACTGGACAGAATCAGGCGGCAGATTTCAGAAAGCGGCGACATGGCACCCATTTTCGGTGCAGCATTTGGCCCTGGCCTGGCCATGGAAACCATGCTGCTGCACCCCATTGCCCGAGACTGAGAGATTACCAAGCGGGTGCAAATGCATCGCGAATATGCTCGATGTGCGGCGGACTGCCGGCCTTGTAAGTGAGGGCGACAATATCAAATCTGATTTCCCCGCGGTGGTCAACTTCCCTGACGTAAATGTCGGCGGTTTTGCCAATCATGCGCTGCTTGGGTTTGTTGACGGCAGTTTCAGGAAAGCCGTAGGCATCGCTGTGCCTGCTCTTTACCTCGACAAAAATCATCCAGCCTTTGTCCATCATCACCAGGTCGATTTCGCCGGCAGCCTTTCGCCGGACATTTCGTGCTACGGTTCGATACCCTTTTCAATCACGTGGCCCTCGGCCAGTTTTTGGGCGAACATTCCCTGTGCGCTGTTGCTTTCAGCCCCTTCCATATCGGGTGCAATTTATGCACTCGGCGGGTTGAGTTTCCCAAGCCTGCTGCAAGGCGAGGTCAATAGAAGACCGTAGTTTATCGGTAGCTGCGGCAAGGTTTCTTTCGGGTGCAATAGGTGTCAGAAATTGGACAG
>CBDTVD010000346.1:0-1843 GCA_965363965.1 uncultured bacterium | reverse complement strand
TGCTGGTGCCGCCGCCCAGCAGGTTGATGTTGCGCCCTTTTGCACTCACAATTCCTGCCGTTACCGTGCTTGTCAGGTTGAAGGGGTTGCCTACGGCCAGCGTCCATTCACCCACGCGCACATCGTCGCTGTTGGCCCATTTGATCGGGGCCAGGCCTGTGGCTGTCACTTTAATCAGGGCGATGTCGGTGCTGGGGTCGGTGCCGATGACTTTGGCCGTAAACTCTGCTTTATCGTTGAGGACTACGGTAACCTCATCTGCGCCTTCCACCACGTGGTTGTTGGTTACGATGTAGCCATCAGCCGAAATGATGACGCCGCTTCCGCTGGCCATTTGCGGCCCGCGAGGCATGGGCATCTCAAAATCGAAAAAGTCCCAGGGGCTGCGGGGCATCTGGGGCTGATTTTGGGCCGTAGCCTCAGTTTTGGTGGTGATGTGCACCACGGTGGGGGTAACCGCCTCCGATACATCGGCAAAGTCGAAAGAGGGGATGGTTACCTGTTTAAAATCGTAATTGGCCATGCGGGCCGTTGTGGCATTGTCATAAGGAAATGCCTGCTTGTTTTCGAGGGCCTTATATCCCCCGATGCTGACAGCGCCGCCGAGTACGCCGGCCACCAGCAGCATCAATCCGTTTTTTGTTTTGCTCATTTTTTCTTCTCTCTCTCTGTGTTTCGCCTTTTTGCTCGACCCACAGTGTTGTTCTGCACTTCATCAACGCCTGGGGGGCGAAGTTGTTAAGCGGACAGAATCGGCTGCGGCCCAGCAAAGGGGGCTGATTGGCTGGGATACAAAGCATGTGCCGATGGGCGAGTGCCTGCCCGAAACTTAACGCCGTTTAACAATCGGGTATAGGGTCTTTAAATAGGGTGGGGAGTGCCTGAGCTTACATTTTACCTTTGGGGCTGACCGACATCCTCGTTCAAATAAAGAGTGGTCATAAAATAGTGTGCATCTTTATCGGTCTCGAATTTTGGAGGCGGCGCACCGATGGCTGCCATGCGCTTGCGGATAAGTTCGATTCCTGTGGCGCGGCCTTCGGTCAGCTTCACCTCTTTGAGAAAGTCGCCGACCCTGCGGTTGCGATAGTTTCTGGCGACAATTCGCCCGCCTTTCAGTTTTTCAGCTGTAACCGGCGGCAGGGGGCCAGGGTAACTCAATATCTCGATGCGGCTGGGATGCACGTTTATCTCGATTGGGTTGGGCAAGTCATATCCTTTATGATATACGGCATTGGCGATTGCTTCTTCCAGGGCAGGCAAAGGATAACCGTCAAGCCTGATGGCCTCGGCACGGTTAGGCTGTTTGATGACATGGGTAATGTTGAGCTCTCCCGTCAGCAATTTCATGGCCTCGCGGATTTGCACATGCAGGGGGCCGGTGATGATTTTTTCCTTGAACTCTCGGCCGCCGTCATCGGGCCTGAAGACGACATCAATTTGGGCACCTGGCAGGTGAAGATGCGGGGCTGGGCTGAAAAACAGCAAGCCCACATTGAGGGGTTTCAGATACTCTTCAGGCCCGCGTGCAATTTGCATGGCCCTGCACAACTCGGCAAAGTCCATCCTGGTGCTGATGCTGAACAGGGGGCTGCCGACCTGCTGCAAAAACTCACGGATGATGCCAAAGTCCAGGTCGTTCAGCACAGCCTGATGGTTGATTCGGTCATCAAATGGCACGCGGGCTGCCCGCTCCACCAGCTGCCTTTCTTCAGTAGAGTTGGCGATCACCGTCAGCGAGCCTCGGCGGATATAGTATCGTTTTTGGCCTTTTGCACCCAGGGTGGTCGGGCACCGGTATGGCCGCGTGTCTCCGCCAGGGCACCACAGCACCATCACCGTC
>CBDTVD010000345.1:0-1847 GCA_965363965.1 uncultured bacterium | reverse complement strand
GTGGTGTTATCGGCAATTGGCTTGCCGGCACCATAGCCTGCGGTGGTGAGGCGATCAGCGGCGATTTTGCCCTCAATGATCAAGTAATCATAAACTGCTTTTGCCCTTTGCTGGCTCAGCGTAAGGTTTTTGGCGGCTGCCCCCACGTTATCGGTGTGGCCGCCAATCTCGAATTTCAGTGCGGGGTTGGCATCCATCAGGGCAATGAGTTTTTTCAGCTCAGTCCGGCTCTGGGTTTTGAGTTTTGCGCTGTTGGTTTCGAAAAAGACGTTTTTGAGCACAATGCTCTGGCCGGCTTTCAGCGGCTGAAGGTAGATGTCTCTTTGATATGGCTTGCCTTCTTTGCCCCCGCCGAGATCGAGGTTGTCGCTGAAAAAGAGGTATCCCTTTCGGCTGACATTTAGCCCGTAATCCACGCCAGCCGGCAGGGCCATCAAAAATGCGCCGTCATCAGCGGTGATGATGGTGTTGCGGGCTTGATCGGCATCCAGGTCCATCAGTTCCACTTTGGCGCTGATGGGCAATTTGGTTTCGGCATCCCTGACTATGCCTTTTAAAAAGATGGCCGGTTTTGGCCTGAGGCTGGCAGGCAGCAGGAAGCGATAAATATCCAGGCCGCCATCTGCGCTGGCACTTCTGCCCGTGGTGATGTAAGCGAATTCGCCTTCCCTGTCCACCACCAGGCCAGGTTCATCGGCAGTGGTGTTGATGGGGAAGCCCAGGTTTTTGGCCGTGTCCCACGTGCCATCGGATTTTTTTCTGCTGATAAAGATGTCGTTTTCGCCCAGGCCAGGCCACCCTCGGCTGCAGAAGTACAGGGTTTGATTATCCACATGGATGTAGGGGGTTTGCTCATCCTCGGTGGTGTTGATGGCTGGGCCGAGATTGACAGGCTGGGCAAAGTTCCAGTTGTCATCGCGGGTGCTGCTCCAAATGTCGAGTCCGCCGAGTGTGCCCTCCCTGCTGCTACTGTAATAGATGGTGCGGCCGTCATAGCTGATGCTGGGCTGGGTTTCTTTAAATCGGGTGTTGATGGGCCCACCGATGTTGGCAGGGCGTGTCCATTCCCCTTTCAGCCAGAAACTGATGTACAGGTCGCAACTGCCCATGCCATCTGGGCGATTGCAAGCGGTGAATATCAGAAATGTGCCGTCGGGGCTGATGGCAATTGCGCCCTCATTTTCGGTGGTGTTGATTTGGCCGGCGAGGTCGGTGGCGGGTGCCCAGTTTTTGCCATCGCGCTGGCTCACCATCAGGTCCTCATTGCCGAAACTGGCATAGGGGGTGCCCGTACGGGGCTTTCTCCGTGTAAAGTACATCCGCTCGCCATCGGCCGTAAAGGCGGGCATATAGTCATCAAGGGGGGAATTGACCCCGGTGCCCACCGATTCAGGTTTATAGGGCACTGGGTTGGCCATCAATTGCCTGATGATGGCAAGTTTTGCGAGGCGCTGCTGGCTTAAATCCACATAATTCTGAGGGGTGGAGGGCATATCCCTGAGTTTTGTGTACAGGGCCTCGGCACTGGCGTAGCTCTTGGCATTGTATCGCATGGTGGCCAGGTTGAGCACTGGCTCATATGCTTTTGGGCTGGCAGCCATAGCCTTTTGCAATGTTGCGGCGGCAGCAGCACTGTCCAAACGGCGGCTCTGCAGGTCGGCTGTCAGCAGATAAGGATTAACATAGGCAGGGTCAATTTCGAGTGCCTTTCGGCAGAGTTCCTCGGCGCGCTTGGCATCGCCCCCGTTAAAGGCACCCAGTGCGGCATCAAAGAGTTTTTTTGCCTGCGGCGATGGCTGTGCATGGGCGCCCGAGGTGCCGAGCACAATCATCAAACACAGCATCAA
>CBDTVD010000344.1:0-1853 GCA_965363965.1 uncultured bacterium | reverse complement strand
TGTGCGAATTCTGGGAGTCTTGCAACGAATCGCTATTTGCTATTTTTTTGCTTCTGTTTTATCAATCTTCAAATAGTGTGCTGATGCGGCACACTGCCACCCTGACAGTTGTCAGCTTCACCTGAAAATCGCCCGAAGTGCAACGAAAATAAGCGCTGCCAGAAACATGAAGATAGAAATCCGGTTGATGCCATGCATCAATTTCAGGTTGATATTGCTGCCGCTGTGCACCTGCCCGCGCCTGAGGCCCAGATAACCGAGGAACTTTTGCCAAATCATGTCACATGCAGGCGCACAAAAACCATGCAGTGGCTGACCTTTGTATGGCGATGGAAAACAACACCCTCCAGTTTGCCATTCCTGCAAGCCATCTTGAGAAAGAAGAACTCTTCGCCGAGCTAATCCTTCCTCTCAATCTGCAGGGCACATTCACTTATCGCATCCCTGCTGATTTAGCACCTGCTGCCCTGCCAGGCACCCGCGCAATGGTGAACTTCGGCAAAAACAAACTCTACGCGGGAATTATCGCTGAGGTGCATCAGCGCATCCCAGCCGTTCCTGCTAAATTCATTCTCGAGGTATTGGATGATGAGCCTCTGGTTCAGCACATCCACCTGAGGCTGTGGAAATGGATGGCCAGTTACTATTGCTGCGCCCTGGGCCAGGTGATGGACGCCGCGCTGCCTGCCTACCTAAAACTCAAAGGAGAAAATGTCCTGATTCTTAATCCGCTGGCCGATTTATCAGCATATCCAACCAGTGCTGAGGAATATCAGATTATTGAAGCCCTGCAACTTCACCACCAGCTTTCAATCAGCAACCTCACCCGGGAAGTCAAGCTACCTAAACCATTTGCCGCAATCAAAAGCCTGTATGAAAAGGACATCGTTTTTCTGGAGCAGGTGATGCCTGAGCGATACTCGCCCAAAACACAGTCATACGTCGAGGCATTATTTGATTACCGAGACCGCATAACCTTAAAAACCATACTTGAAGAACTCGAGCGGGCACCAAAGCAGTCTGACTTGGTTCTGGCGTTTACCCAATTAGCAGTGGGTGGAAAGCCAGTCAGCAAGAAGGCATTGCTCCAAGCTTCCGGTTCAGCACCCGAGGCATTGAAAGCCCTCGAAAGAAAAGAACTTTTCAGGGTTTTTGATGAAGAAATAGACCGAGTTGAGGGCTTGCAAGCCTCAAAGGAAATGCCTGTGCTCAGCAGTGCCCAGTCCCTGGCCCTAACAGGTATCCAATCGGCATTCGACACGCAGAGCGTAGTGCTGCTGCATGGTGCAACAGGCAGCGGCAAAACCAGCATATATCTCCACTTGATTCAGCAGACCCTCCAGCGCGGCCAATCTGTGCTGTATCTGGTGCCTGAAATCGGAATCAGCGCACAACTGATAACCAGGCTCAGCAGTGTGCTTGGCGATACGGTCGGGGTCTATCACTCAAAATTCAATCCTAATGAACGCGTTGAAGTTTGGAAAAAAGTCGCCGATGGCCGGTGCAAAGTCCTGCTTGGCGCGCGCTCGGCACTCTTCCTTCCGCATAAAAATCTGGGCTTGGTGATTATCGATGAGGAACACGATTCTGGCTTCAAACAAAACGAGCCTGCCCCCCGATACAATGCCCGTGATAGTGCGATTTTCCTCGCCACCCTCTTCGATGCCAAGGTCCTGCTTGGCACTGCCACCCCTGCTTTTGAAACTTATTTTAATGCCCGCAACGGAAGGTACGGCCTGGTTGAACTCCCCGTACGCTATGGCGACATGGCATTGCCTGAAGCCAGAATTGTAGATCTCCGCGCCAGCGTAAAAAGCCAGGCGGTTTATGGCCACTTCAGCCCAGAACTGCTG
>CBDTVD010000343.1:0-1879 GCA_965363965.1 uncultured bacterium | reverse complement strand
TTTCTGACAAAGCAGCGGTTCGCCCAAGTGGTAGCCAGCAATCCATATATCACGAAACTCCACCTGTTCTCGGGCGATTTTGGAGCATTGGCCAATCAGCTGAAACTTGAAAATTTTGAATTAGTGATCGACCTGCACAAAAGCCTGCGCAGCATCAGGCTGAGGCTTGCGCTGAATGCACCGAAGGAAATTGATTTCGACAAGGAAAACATCAGTAAATGGATGATGGTAAAATGGAAAATCGACAGACTGAAGGGGATTCATCGCGTTGACCAGTATTTTTTAGCATTGAAGGAAATTGGGGTGGAAAATGATGGCCTTGGCCTGGAATATTTCATTCGGGCTGAGGATGTAAGTGAGAAGGTTACAGAACTTGCTGAAACAAATTACCTTGCATTGGTGATAGGCGGCACTTACGCCACCAAGCGTTTGCCGGAATTGAAATTGGTGGAGCTGTGTGAATTGCTCAAGGGCAACATTGTTGTGCTGGGTGGGCAAGAGGAAGCTGAAACAGGGCACCGGCTCAATCAGCTTTTTCCGGAAAGAATTATTAATCTGGCAGGCAAACTCAATTTGAATGAGTCTGCTTATCTGGTCCGCAGTGCTTCAAAAGTCATTACACACGATACTGGGCTTATGCACGTGGCAGCAGCTTTTGGCAAGCCTATCCTCAGCATCTTCGGCAATACCATTCCTGAGTTTGGTATGACCCCTTATTTCGGCAATCAGCACGAAATGGCTGCGTCAGAGTCAAGAATTTTCGAAGTAGATGGCCTCAGTTGCAGGCCATGCAGCAAACTTGGTTACAGCAAGTGCCCGCAAGGCCACTTCCGATGCATGAATGATCAAAGCATGCCATTAATCGCCGAATGGGAAGCGCACCATTAGCCTTTATGGCGAATAGGTGGCCCGAATAATTTCTCGTTTCCCAGCCGGCCCAGCCAATTTTTCTACTTTCAAGCCAGCAGATTGCAGGGCTCGCCGCACATGGCCCGCACTGCAATAAGTAACCAGCTGTGCACCTTCCCGCAGGATCTCTGCCAGCTGCGAAAAAACCGATGGCAGCCAGAGTTGGGGAGAAACGCGCGGCCCGAATGCATCCCAGAAAATAAGGTCGAACTTATGGTCATCATTCAGCTGTAGCTTTTCTGCAAACTGCTGAAAGGTGCATGCCCGTTTGGTGAGTTCGAAATTTGGTAAGATGGCAGTGGATTTGTCCCAAGCAACTGAATGCACGTGTGCAAATTCAGGGAGACCTGCCTGGTGAATTTCTGCCATTTCAGCGGCTATTTTGGATGCAATTGGATGCGGCTCAATGCTGGTATATCTAATGGATAGTTCTAAAACTGATGCAGCCTTAAGAGCCAGGGCGGCATTCAGGCCTGTCCCAAATCCCAGCTCGAATATCCGAATGGTATCAACCCCTGGCTGAGTGGCAACCAGGTGCAGCAGCCCGGCATCGATGTAGATGTGCTTGCTTTCGGCCAGGGCGCCGTTGCGTGAGTGATAAGATTCGTCGAGTTCTGCATGGTGAAGAGAAGGCGACCCATCGCCAGTAATGATCAGGTCCCAGCCCATTTGTTCTATGCCCATGCATCAACCAAACTGAAACTCTCGACGTCAAATAGCCCTTTATCGGAAAGTTTCAACTGGGGAATTACAAGCAGAGCCATAAAACTCAGTGTCATATAGGGAGCCCGCAAGGTTGACCCGTTTCGCTTGGCCAGGGCATCGAGAACTGAGTATTTAGCCCCGACAAATTCTGCTGGTTGTGTGCTCATCAAGCCAGCGACTGGCAAGGGCAGAATGTCAATATCGTTATTCAGGCCAAATGCTACACCGCCTTTTTCACTGATTATGGCATTTACTGCCGAAACGA
>CBDTVD010000342.1:0-1908 GCA_965363965.1 uncultured bacterium | reverse complement strand
GAATTTCCCTGTTGGTGATCACATGGGTCAGCTCTGGCACAATGCCATTTTTGCGCAGTTCTGCGGCCACCTGCTGCAGCTCTTCAGGGTTAATGATGCCCATCCCCATCCTGTAATACATGTCGGTTACGCTGCTGCTGCCTCCTTTTTCAGCCAGCCGCCTGATTAATGGGGTTTCAAATGGCAGGCTGTATTCAGCCATCAGATTTTTAATGGCTTCCTTGCCCGCCATGGTAACTCGGCGTTTTTCTTCCTTCAGCGCCTCGGTTACTCGCTTTTTGGCTTTGGCGGTTACCACATATCCCAGCCAATCTTCCACTGGCCGCACCATCTTGCTGGTGATGATTTCCACCTGGTCACCATTCTGCAGTTTATGGCTCAGCGGCACCAAGCGCTGATTCACTTTCGCCCCGAGGCATTGCAGCCCCAGCTGAGTATGAATTTCGAATGCAACATCAAGTGCAGTAGCATTGCTGGGCAGGGTGATTACTTTCCCCTTGGGGGTAAACACCACCACTTCGTCGGCAAACAGGTTCAGCCTGAAGTCGTCCATAAAATCCACCGCACTGCTGTCGGGCGTTTCCAGCCACTCGCGGATTCGGCGTATCCATTCTTCCAGGTTGCTGTCGTTCCCTGTGGCGTCTTTATACTTCCAGTGGGCGGCATATCCGCGCTCGGCCAGTTCATCCATCCTTGCGCTGCGTATCTGCACCTCTACCCATCGGCCATTGCCGCCCATAACGGTGGTGTGCAGGCTTTCATAGCCATTGGCTTTGGGTACGCTTATCCAGTCCCGCAATCGGCTGGGGTTCGGCCGATAATTGTCGGTTACGATGCTATAGACCTGCCAGCAATCGGCCTTTTCAACCTCCAGATAGGTATCAACAATGATTCTTACGGCAAACAGGTCATACACTTCCTCGAAAGGGATGCCCTGGCGTTTCATCTTGCTGTATATGGAGTAGAGGCTTTTCGGCCTGCCTTTGATGGTGTACTGAAAGCCGCGCTCTTTCATCTGCTCCTCAATTGGCTCGATGAAGCCCCTGATGAATTTGTTGCGCTCCCGCTTGTTGATCTCGAGCTTTTTGCTTATGTCCTGATAGACAACAGGTTCAGTATACTTCAGGCTGAGGTCTTCCAGTTCGCTTTTGATGTTATAGAGGCCGAGCCGGTGGGCCAGCGGGGCGAAAAGGGTCAGCGTTTCACTGGCGATTTTCAGCTGGGCCGTGGCACTCATGGCATCAAGGGTGCGCATGTTGTGCAGCCTGTCGGCGAGTTTGATGAGGATGACGCGCACATCGTCCGCCAGGGTGAGCAGAATCTTGCGGAAATTCTCCGATTGCTCGCTATTGGTTTTGCCCACCACCTCGCTGATTTTGGTCAGCCCGTTGATGATGTTGGCCACCGTGGGGCCAAACTTTTCGCCGATGTATTCAAGGGTAACATCGGTGTCTTCCACCACATCGTGCAGCAGGGCGCACATCAGCGATGTTTTGCGCAGCCCAATGTCTCGGGCGCAGATGGTGGCCACCTCCAGCGGGTGGAAAATGTAGAGTTCGCCGCTTTTGCGCCGCATGCCGCTGTGGGCATCCAGTGCCAGGTTGAATGCTGCGCGCAGTTCTTTGCGCTCGCCTGCATTCAAGCTGGGGTTGCACGCCTTCAGCAGCCCCCGATAGGCTTTTACAAGTTGTTTCTTTTCCTCTTCAGTTATGCCTGCTTGCACGCCCTAAAGATAGGCAATAAACGGGCAATTGATTTTACCGCACCACAACCTTGCCTGTGCCTACAGAGCCGAGTCGGCCGCTGAGGCTGGCTTGCCATTTTTACAACTCTCCCCCGTGCCCCTCTCTGAACTTCAGAGAGGGGTGCCGAAACTTCAAAGGCGACATTAATTCTCGGCCTGGCGGG
>CBDTVD010000341.1:0-1942 GCA_965363965.1 uncultured bacterium | reverse complement strand
GCCAGGGTGGCGGCGGAAATCGCGGCGGCCAGGGCGGCGGCAACAGTGGCGGACAGGGCGGCGGTAACACCGGCGGCCAGGGCCCAAAGCCAAGCGGAAATTAACCCAGCCAAGCCCTACTTTTTTTCTTTCATCAGCTATTTTTCAGCAGCAAACACTTTAAACCACTCAGCATTTTTTAAACGATGCTTCAACCTAAAAAAACCAAATTTCGCCGGGTACACCGCGGCCGTGTCAAGGGAATGGCCCAGCGCGGAGCCGAGATTTCATTCGGCAGTTTTGCCCTCAAAGGCCTCGAGCCGAAGTGGATCACCTCTCGCCAGATAGAATCGGCCAGGATTGCCATCACTCGATACATGAAACGGGAAGGGCAGCTATGGATCAGGATATTTCCTGACCGGAGCATCACGCGCAAGCCAGCAGAAGTGCGGATGGGAAGCGGAAAAGGTGCCCCCGAATATTGGGTAGCCGTTTGCAAACCAGGCAGAATTCTGTTTGAAATTGATGGCGTGAGTGAGGAAATCGCCAGGGAAGCATTGCGCCTCGGCTCCCAGAAACTTCCGCTTGTTACCAAGTTCATTCGCCGGCCAGACTTTGTAGCCGAAGGTTAAGCAATCCATAGTCGGCTTGGCATTATTAGCCAGGGACTCGGCTGCAGTTAAAATTTTGACCCCCAATAACTTCTGGATCAACATCTGGGGTTTTTGGGGGTTTTTCCATTAAAAGGCAGTTTATCCAAATCCGGTGCAAATCAGCCAGGTGAAAGGCATGGAGCACTTGTAAGTTTGCAGGGCAAGAATGCAAGGCGGCGCACAAGAAAATCACACAATCATCAGCAGTAAGGCAGACCTGCGTGCAGAGGCCCTGGCAGCTGAGCTGGTGGGGAAAGAATACGGACTGGAACAGATATTCTTCGAGGTGCTGGGGAGTTTCAGCAGGCCGCACAGCCATGATGTAGCGAGCATTACGCGTGAGGCCCCTGAGCGCAAGGACAAAGCAACGCTCAAGTTTAAACTGAACAGGGATGGCATGTATGACCATCTGCCGCAGGGCTTGTTTCACCGGCAGGTGCCCAGCCAAGCGCAAAAAAACATTGCGCAGCTGAAGGAAGAAATCATCCAGCACCGAAAGGAGGCTATTTCGGCGCGAAAATTTTTCGCCCCGTTTGACCATGAAATCGTTCACCTGAAATTGCTGATTGAGCTGAATGAGCGCAATGCATCGAGTTTTGAAAAGACATCGGGGGACACTTTTAATCTGGAAAACTTGTGGGGTTTACCCGCCTTTCTTGAATCGGGCTATAAGGCGCGGCTGCTGCCACGGATGCCAGAGTTTCATGATGCAAAAGGTTTTCCTGAAAAATCGGCCATGCTGATTTCAGCTGTACTTGGAATGGAGGTGGAGATTGAGCAGAGCTTGGCCCGCGGGCTTGATGTTTTTGAAGAGGCAGCGCTTGGCGAGGCGGAGCTGGGCCGCGATGCGGTGCTGGCTGGCTGGGCCCCTTTGAATCATCAATGGAAAATAAAGGCTCAAGCGCCTGATGCTGAGCATGTAGAGGATATGCTGGAAGGCGGAAAAGTGCGGATGGCACTTGAATATCTGCTGACCATGCTGATGCCAGCGCATTATTCATATAATTTTGAAATTGAAATCGGGTATGCATCCGTTCCGCTGGGGACAGATGAGGACACGGAAGGTGCCACATATCTGGGATACAACACGATATTGAGCCCCTTTGCCGCATGAACATGCCATCCATTACTGCCATCATCATCGCCTTGTTAGGGATAGGATGTGTGCTGACGTATTTCTTTATGACGCCATATCGAAAGCCGAAATTGCTGATGGTGTGCGGCGCATTCGGTGTGCTGCTTGGGGGGACGGCTTTTATCTCGACCATTGGGATCAATTTTCCGTGGAGCTATCTGCTGGCATTCGCGGT
>CBDTVD010000340.1:0-1946 GCA_965363965.1 uncultured bacterium | reverse complement strand
AGCCTGGTGACGATGTGATGTTCACCATCACTGCCAGCAGCAACGATAAGCCAATCCGCTTGGTCATCAAAGAATCTGTCGCCGGCGGCTCAGTTGTAACATTGAAGGACACTTCAATCGACCAAACCAGCATCAACATGACCTACACCCGTAAATTCCCAGATGGCCTCAACGACGGCCAAACTGTGGTTTACACCTTCGACGCAATCGACAAGGAAAGCCAAACCACCTCTGTCAGCACCACTGTTACCGCAAAAGGTGCAGCCAGCGCTTTCGATGAATTTATGGCTGTAAAACTCTTCCCGCCAGCAGGTGATGGAAGCAGCAACACATTCTATGATGCTGAAGGCAACCAGCGCTACAAGCGCAGCGAGGCCATCTCCAGCACCGATATCCAGGGCAAAATTGATTGGGGTTATTATTACCTCAGCAGCGTTGGTGCAACCATCGCCGCCCCGAGTGCTTCAGGCATCGATGCAACCATCCAGCCTTCATTCTTCGCAGGTTTCACTGTGAAAAATGCTACCAAATTCAAAGAGACTACAATGACTCTTGCTGAGTTCACTGCTGCCAAAGCTGACGAAATCAAAGCCGCTGCTACAAACTCAGGCGATGAAAAACTCGAAAACCTGGCCGAGGCTGACGTATTTGCCTTTACAACTGTAGGCGGACAAAGCGGAATTGCTTATGTGCAGGAGATCAAGCCTGGCTTCGGTTCTTCAACTGACTACATTGTCCTCAACGTAAAAGTTACCAAATAAGGGCGCGAAAGCCTTTAACTAAAATTCAATGGCCCGATTGCTCACAACCTGAGCAGTCGGGCCATTTTGATTTTTAAACCACCCTTCACTTTTTCATCCCTCCATGTTTTCAGGGTGGCCCTACCTTTGCCAGCAGTGGGGGCAAACACGCATTAATGGGGTTTTTATATCCGAGTTTTTTGTGGGCACTCACTGCCCTGGCCATCCCCATTGCCATCCATCTGTTCAGTTTTCGCCGATACAGGCGCATCCTGTTCAGCAACATTGCCTTCCTGCAAAACCTGCAGCAGGAAAGCCGAAGCCATAATCGCATACGCCAGTGGATTCTGCTCGCGCTCCGATGCCTGGCCCTTGCTGCACTGGTTTTGGCCTTTGCCCAGCCTTTCAGCAAATCCGATCTGGCCGCCGCTCCCCAGGGTCAGCAGCAGATTGCCGTCTTCCTCGATAATTCTTTCAGCATGGGCACTATTGGCCCCGAAGGCGAACTGCTGGAGTCTGCCAGAGCCAGGGCACGAAACATCGCCGAGCGCCACAGCCAGGCCGACCGCTTCCTGCTGATTACAAACGACTTCGACCCCAGGCACAATCGCCTCGTCAGCCGTGCCGAGTTCCTTGATTTTACAGACGAGGTGCAGCCCTCACCTGCCCGCCGAAAACTCAGCGAGGTGATGGCCCGCGCCAATGCAAAACTTGATTCCCTCCAGCCGCGTCAGCTCTACCTCATCTCCGATTTTCAGCAGAACATTGCCGATGACCTCGGGGGCGATTCTGCCCTGCGTATACACCTTCTCGCACTCCGCCCCGCACAAACCGATAACCTCAGCATTGATACTGCATTCCTTGTTTCGCCAGTGCTGCAGGTGGGCCTCAGCAATGCCTTGCAGGTCAAACTCACCAATGCTTCAGAAAAGGACATCGAGGGGGCCAGCCTCACCCTGCGCCTCAATGGTCAGCAAAAGGCTTTGGCCACCTTGACAGTCCCTGCCAATTCCAGCACCACAGCTTCCCTCGATTTCAAAATCACCGAGCGCGGAATCAACAGCGGCCAGCTTTCCATCACCGATTATCCCATCACTTTTGACGATGTTTATTATCTCAGTTTCGATGCGGTTTCCTCCATTCCGGTCCTCATCGTGGGCGATGGAGCACCCAGCCCATACCTTGAGGGTGCCCTTAAAGCCGAGC
>CBDTVD010000339.1:0-1957 GCA_965363965.1 uncultured bacterium | reverse complement strand
TTTCCCCGATGATCGCGCCCAGCAGCTGAGTGCGAAATTGAAAGAACTCAACCAGTAATTCATGTGCCAGCCACAATACCCCCATGTCTCGCACGATAATCATCAACTTGGTGGGCGACCAAACGCTGCCGAATGTACTCTTCATAAAGGCAATACCGGATGCCACCGATTATTGGTTCATCGAAACTGAGCGAACCCAGAAGGACCAGCGGGTTCTAAGCATCCGCAGAACTTGCCAAATAGCCGACCACAGGGTTAAGGTAATCCTTGTGCAGGCAGAAGCACTGAATTTCACCCCGCGCGCCGATTGGCACCTTCATGAATCTGACACTGTTCACCTCAACCTTACCGGGGGAACCAAGGCCATGATGATTGCGGCCATGCGACACTATGAGCCAATTCCCCAAACCAGGATGGCCTACATTCCAATTGGCGGGAAACAGGCAATATCCCTCACCAAATGGCCGCCGATAGACTTGCCAGAAGTTAACTTGAGCGATTACTTTTTGGCCCACGGTTACGTGGTAACTTGTGCATTGCCCGACACCACCAAAAAACATGAAATCATCCAGATATATAATCAAGTGGTGAAATCCGGCGATGCTGGCAAGGTGCCCACTTTGCTGGATGTTGCCCAGCAATATCTGGCTGAAGAAGACAAAGCATTTTACAGCGGGGGCTGGTGGGAATTGTTTTTTTACTATAAACTGAAAAAAGAGCTGGCCCTGCCCGACGATCAAATCGCCCTCAACATCAAAGCCAGCAGCATAGTGTCCAAACTGGTCAATCAGCCCGACATGGAAATCGACATCGGGTTTATGTGGCGTGGCCGACTATACATTGTCGAGTGTAAGGTGTTTACAGGAAGGGCGCGCAAGGGACCCGACATTTTCCAGTATATCCATAAAATCAGCACCTTGAACCGCACACTAGGCCTCCATGCCGTGGGGATACTGGCTTTGCTGGGCCATTTGACCCAAGACACACAATCCAGCCGCCGAATCCAGTTTCTGCAACAGCTCAGCGGCATCCAAACCATTCTCACCTTGGCCCACTTTCAAAAAGAATCCTCGCTAAGAAAACACTTAAAGCTAAACTAAAACTTCATAAGCATGCCCCGCAAAGTATTTCTCAGTTTTTTGGGGACGAGTCAATATGGCCCGACGCGGTATTACCTCAACAAAGATGATGAATCGGCTGACTACGAGAACCGTTTTAGCCAGTTGGCCGGGCTCCATTTTTTCTGCCATGATTATAATGACTCAGACCAAGTTTACATTCTGCTAACAGCGGATGCAATCAAAAACAACTGGCTGCAATCCAGCTATCTTGATAATGACAAAAAAACTGTAGAGGATACCGGCCTTGCTGAAAAACTGAATGGGATGTATGGCGTTAACGCAGCCACCGAAGTGAATATTGGAGAAATGAAAACCATTCCTGAAATATGGGAGGTTTTTGCCCAGGTAATCGCTTTGTTGAAAGATGGTGACCAATTAACCATAGACGTTACACATGGATTCAGGTCTATGCCGATGCTGATGACCGTGCTGACAGGTTATGCCAAACTGTTGAAAAATGTAACGGTATCGCACATTTACTATGCCGAATATGATCGCAATTTGCCGCGCAACCCGATTATTGACCTCACCCCATTGGCTGACCTCCAGGACTGGACATCGGCGGCGCAGATGTTTTTGAAGGCAGGCTATGCAGAACAACTCTCAGCGTTGATGGAAAAGGATAATGACCCTATGGCACAGAACCTCAAAAAATTTACCGAGGATATACTGGTGGCTCGTGGGCCATCAATTATTGAAGGGAAGGAAAGCATTGCAATCAAGAGCGGTCTTACAGAAGCGGAGAGGATTCAAGCGAACAGCATCCCGCCATTGGAACATATCCTTCAAAAGGCAGAAAGCAAATTTGAAGGCTATGAAAAGGACAATGAAGAGAA
>CBDTVD010000338.1:0-1992 GCA_965363965.1 uncultured bacterium | reverse complement strand
TGGCGGCGTGGTGCTGGTGGATGATGCCAGCCGAGATGATACAGCAGCTGTCGCCACGCGCCTGGGCATCCGCCATGTGGTGGTGCACCCGCAGAATCGGGGCTATGGCGGAAATCAGAAAACGTGTTATGACACCGCACTCGGCCTCGGGGCGGATATCATCGTGATGGTGCACCCCGATTATCAGTACACTCCGCTGCTGATTGCCCCCATGGCCCACTTGATTGCCAGCGGCCTCTACGGGGCAGTGTTCGCCAGCAGGATACTGGGCAAGGGGGCATTGCGCGGCGGCATGCCCATGTATAAATACATCGCCAACAGGCTGCTGACCCTGACCCAGAACATTCTGCTTGGCCAAAAACTCAGCGAGTACCACACGGGCTTCAGGGCCTATGGGGCAAGCGTGCTCAAGGGCATTCCCTATCACCGCAACTCTGACGATTTTGTGTTTGACAATCAGATTACGGCGCAGGTTTTTTGGGCAGGGAATGAAATTGCCGAAATCACCTGCCCCACCAAGTATTTCCCCGAGGCATCGAGCATCAATTTCAAGCGCAGTGTAACCTATGGGCTGGGGGTTCTAAGGGTCAGCCTGAGATATAGGATGGCCAAGTGGGGCCTGGGGCTGCCGAAGTATCTGTGGCGCTGAACGGGCAGGCAAGCCAATCGCACTTCAGCCTGTAAACACAGAGGGTGCCCCTCTGCCGAAGCAAGGGGGCACCCTGGGTTCATACACAATTTTACTTTGACTAACAGTAAAGATACGAAGCTACGGCAAAATGTTGCATCATCGGCTTATTTGCTCCACATTATTTTTTCCTCGGTGCTGAGTGATGTGCGGAAACTGCTGGCTGCACGGTCAGCTTCAGTGAAATGGCGCGTGTGCCGAGGTGGGAGCGGGTCACCTGCCGGGGCCTCGGCACTGACGGCGATTGGCTGGTTCGCATGGTCATCTTCTTCTTGATCGCCAGTGATTTTGAGCGATGCCTGGAGGGGATGGAGTGCAGTCAGCTTTGCCTCGATAGCTGCAAGCCGAGCCTCGATGCTGGCTTCAGCGAGTACCGTCTGGTCTGCTGCAGGCTTGGCTTTGGGGATGAACAGGCCCTCGGCAAAAGTGCGGAGGCTTTCGAATGGATTGGTGGACATGGGTATCTGGTTATGGATGATTGAGTTGCGGAATGTTGGCTTGACAGGCTCGGCGATTCTGTCGGCCAGGCCGAGTGCAATGGCGCGGGGCGCTGAGAGCCAGGTTTCGCTATCCATCAGCTGCCTGATGGCTTCAGGGCTTTGCCTGCTGCGGGCGATGTAGGCACTGGCCATAGCCTCGGCGTACCGGTCGAGTACCCTTGCCGCTTTTCGCAGTGCGGCA
Source organism: uncultured bacterium (assembly GCA_965363965.1). Taxonomy (GTDB): domain Bacteria; phylum Bacteroidota; class Bacteroidia; order CAILMK01; family CAILMK01; genus CBDTVD01. The sequence goes on along the minus strand of CBDTVD010000338.1, from coordinate 623 downwards.
CTGTTGCCCTGCACGGGAGCCCAGGGGCGGTGCAGCATCATCAGGGCCGATGGGGCGATGGTGAGTTCATCAGCACCCATAGCCGCCACAGTGGCTGCACTGGCCACGATGCCGTGCAGCTGCATGCTTACCCTGCCACCATATCCCTGGAGCAGCCCGAGTATATCGAGCGCCATCCCCAGGTCGCCGCCTTTTGAGTTCAGGGTGAAGTGCACAGGCTCGCCGCCTGCCGCCCCAAGCGCCCCTTGAATTGTATCAATGCCCCAATGGGTGCCCAGGGTGCCATGCAGGGCTGTTGGGGCCGTGTGTGATGTGTTGTTTGCCATTCGGCCCGCAGGATAATGCCCCGCTGGCCAGCCTTGCCATCACCTGCCTGACATGTGCTGTCGCGCAGGCTGAATTCTGGGCATTGGCGGGCTGTGGTGCATCTTTGCCTGCATAATGGCAATCGGTTTTGACACCACCCCCGATGGGCGGCCGCTGAATGCTCCGCAGCCCCAGGGCCCTGACGAGCGAAACAAGGGCCTGATTGAAGCACTCACCAACAAGGCGGGTGCCAAGCAGCAGATATATCAGAAAACCCTGGAAACATTCAGCACCTTTAAGCAGCAAATCAGCCTGCT
>CBDTVD010000337.1:0-2016 GCA_965363965.1 uncultured bacterium | reverse complement strand
CTGGGCGGGCAGGGTCATATAACAGGCCGATGTCAGCGCTGCGGGTCTGCCCGTCGAGTTCAGGGGTAAAGCTGTGTATGGAAAGGTGCAGGGCGCCGAGTTTGCTGCCCATTGTTCGCTCTATGCCTTTTTGCAGGCCCGTGCGATAAGGCTGCCAGTATCGGGCAATGATTTCTGCTTTTTGGTCGGCCTCAAGGTGGCCTGTATAACTGCTCCACAGCCCGGGGTTATCGAGGCTGCGATTGGCCTCGACCAGCAGGCGCGATACATCGGTGTAATAGAGCTGGCACTGCAGGTTCTCGGCCAGCAGATGGGCCACCTCAAGTGCGCCCGGGTCCCACCCCAAATGGGAATCGAGTGCCTGCTGTGCGCCTGCAAAAAGGCCTGCCGCTTCAGGCGGAATGCGGTTGCCGCCATGCTCGCAGCTGATGATTAGGCTTATCTTCAAAATGGGTTATGGTGCTATCGGGTGCCTTATTGCAGCTGCAGGTTTTCCCGCAGACAGTCGGCCAAATTACCATACACGCCCCTAATTGCTTGCATTCCGCCCCCCTGAGCCTCCACAGCCTTGAGGATTCGGATGCTGAGCGTACCCTTGCTGAGGATTGTTTCCAGCCCGTTTGCAAAGGGTGAGCTCAAAGTATAATGATTGTCGAGCTGTGTGATGATGTGCCGCCACAGCTCGCCTGCCTGCATGGCTTTTCTGCCTTCAAGGCCCCAGAGCTCGAGGTAAGCGGGGTTGTCAATCACTGCTTTCTCGCCATTTCGGATGCAGCCCTCCAGCAAATCGGCGAGCGCCCCTGTGCTTAGTTTCTCCTGGCCTTTGGCATCGCTGGGCCCGCCCTCTGTCAGCCAGCGCACGGCATGGATGGCTGCCCAGGCAATAGCCGTGTCGGCTGCGGGGCATTCCTGCAGGTCAATCACCCTGATTTCAATGGCGTTTCTGTCCCATCGGCCGATGGCGCCCCTGCTGTTGAGCCACTCGTGCTGCAGAATGCCATCTTTGTCATATGGGGCAATGGCGGCATACATGGGCTTCAGGATGCGCTGGCGATACTCGTCCTCATTGCGCACTGCTTCTGGCACAATCAAGCCAGCGATGGAAGGGATTTTTGCCTGGTTACCGCGATAGGTCATCAGCCTGAAATCAAGCGGGCCTTTTATTTCGCCATCTGCAATGGGGCTGCTGGCTGCCAGGGCAGGCAGGATGGGCAGCAGCGTGCGGATGGCCGTGTGCAGGGGCCAGAACTCACTGTCGTCATAAAAGGGCAGATTGATGTGCATGCTCTGCAGGTTGGCCCAGCCGTGGCCTCGGCAATCGAAAATGGTGTCGTACAGGTCATATATCTCTCTGTTTTCATGGGGCCACAGGTGCTTTTCGCGGTTGGGGTCCATCCAGGGATGCATGGCAGTGCCCAGCAGGGTGAGGCCGCGCGGGGCCAGCTTATCCCCCAGTTCAACTATTTTTTTGTGGAAGTCAGCCGCCGTTTCGGCTGTCAGCGGCAGGGGGTCGGTGGTTTTCAGCTCGATTACGTGGGCCACCAGCTCATTGCTGATGCCGATGGGCCTGGTTTCGATTTCGTTCACCACCTCATCGCGCTCATTGCGCAGCAGCAATTCAGCCTCGGCCCTCACATTCAGGCTGTCGGCATCTGCAATCATGTACTCGAGTTCAATCCCGACGCCCTCGAAAAGGTGGAGTTTAGCCATCGCCGGCCATAACGCGGCTAAGGCTGGGCCTGTTCAAGGGGGTGGTGGTTGGCGGGCTGAATATGCTGGGCGGGTATTGGCGGGATTATTCAATCCTCCACCACTTCATAGAGCGGGTCTTCGTGGATATTGACCTCAATGACGGCGGCGGCGTTGCTGAGCAGTCGGCGGCAGCCAGGGCTGAGGTGGCGGAGGGTGAGGTGTTTGCCGGCATGCCGATAGCGACCAGTCAGGCTGTTGAGGGCGTCAATGGCACTCATGTCGGCCACCCGGCTTTCGCGAAAGTCAATTGTAACGTGGTCTGGG
>CBDTVD010000336.1:0-2025 GCA_965363965.1 uncultured bacterium | reverse complement strand
AAGCACCGCCCTGTTGCGCAACGGGGTTCTGTATGCAATGGCGCCATCACCGCCTTTTACAGACGCAAACTTTTGGGACAGTGCCCAAGCCGAGCATTGTTATGCCATTGCGGGCCCCAGCGGCCTGGTGCGCAGCAACACTGTATGCCTGGCCCAAGACCAATGGCTGCACTTGCCCGACGCCTTTAGCCCCAATGCCGATGGCCTGAATGATGCGTGGTTGCCCATTGCCAGCCCGGCTTTGCACGGCTCTTACAAAATATACGATCGCTGGGGTGCTGAGCTATACAGCGCCGCCAGCCTGAAGGCCCCCTGGCTGCCGGAGACCAGTGTGCCCCTGGGCCCTTACATTGCGGTTTTCAACTTCACCAATCACGCCCCAGTGGGCAAAATAATACAGCTTTTACGATGAAAAAACACTGCACTTTTCTGCTCCTATGCCTCTTTGCCAGCATGGCTCAGGCACAACTGTGGTATCCTGATTCCACAGGCCCAATCACCCTGCAAACCATCAACCCATACCCAGGCCACCCCGAGTTTTTTACGACGGCTGGCGGCCCAGCACCCGACTTGCCCTGCGGCGACGATGCCTGGAAAAATGGCGCTGTGAAGGCATTTCCCCAGTTGCGCCATGTGGGCCCCACTGGCAAAACCCTTTATCAGCTGGATTTTTTGATGCCGAATGGAGCAGGTGTGGTGCTGAGCGATGATGCGGCATACGTACACCTGCGCATTTATGCCGACACGCTGTTACCCGACCTTGGCGGAAACCCCATTCAAATCTCCACTGCCTGCCCGCAGTGGTACATCGCCAAATATCGCCTGAGCGATGGCCACCTGGTGGCTGCCGAACCAATTGGCGGCAACCCCGCCGCCAACGCCCAACACAAAAGCGTGGACCGCCTCGGCGCCCATCGCCAGGGCGATTACAGCCCCGTTGACAGAATGGTTTACCTGGGCTGGTACAGCCAAAGTGTGGCGCCCAATCTGCAGCATCCCCTTTCCATTGATTCACTCAGCCAAAAACTGGTGCTCAACGGAATAGGGGCAGATGCCAAAACCCAATGGACCATTGAAATGCCAGTGCCTGCCAGCACCGTCGATTATCAAATCACTGCCAAGCCAGGGGGCGGCGCAACGCTTTCCTACCAAGTTTATCAATTTGAAAATATCCAGGTGGCCGATATCAGTGAATGGGCTGCCACCACCGTGCTAAGCAGTTTTGTGGTGGATATCAAAGCAGATGGAACGCCATCAGCCCCAAAGCAGATTGTAAATTCCGATGGCCTGACCTATAAGTTCAGTGACATCCACTATGTAAATGGGCGCATTTTTATAGAGGGGCAGCTGAAGAACTCCGACAGCCTGAATGCCGTGTATGCCTACCTGCCCAAAGCGGAGGGCAGCAAGGCAAACCTGCGCTTCAATTATGCAGCTGAGGTGGTGGGCAGCACTGCGACCATCAGGCATATTTGGGGCTATGATGCATATAACAGCAAAGCCAGGGTGTTTACCCCAGTGGGCATTTTTGCGGTGATGGATTCCTCTTCATTTTATCCCTGGGATAAGATGTTTGTCGACGGCGCTTATCCCCCAATGGATGGCCCAATTGTCGGCACTTTGGTGTGGATGGACTATGAGGGCACCAGCCGAAAGTATCTGGTGCTGCCCACTGACGAAGGAAAAGGCATCGCCAGGGCCAGCACCGTTTGGCTGCAGGGGGGCAACGTGTATGTTACATCCTATGCCAACAGCACGTTCTATTCCCCTGTTTATGACCTGAATTTCAACCGAGACCAATCCTATAAAATCCGATTCCCTGCCTGGTACCTGACGGGGGTGGAAAGGGAAGAGCATGCAGCCCTGCCGGCGCTGAACCTTTGGGCGGCCAGTGGAGTGGTAAACCTCCAGGCCATCAGCAAAGGAAAAATTGCCATTTTCGACATGCAGGGGCGCAGGGTGCAAAGCGATTTAACAGTTGCGGCTGGCATCAACCGCATCAGCCTTCAATCGCTGGCCAAGGGG
>CBDTVD010000335.1:0-2094 GCA_965363965.1 uncultured bacterium | reverse complement strand
AACCGAGCGTCTCGGCCAAAACCGATTGGCTCACCGTCCCCATCCAGCCCTGCTATGCAGCTCCATACACTGGTGCCATGCTTGCCCCCGCCATAAACATCTTCATCATGGCCGACAAAATCATGCACACCCACTATCCGATTTTCTTTCCTGATCGCCTCGAATGCGCCATGCTGGTCAGCCCCATTGAAGCCTACATCAAACACAGCGACTGTTACTCCCTTTCCGGTATAGCCGGCTGTGGCAAAAGCATCGCCGCCCAGCCTGGTGCGCTGAAGATTTTTCAGTGCTTTGTTTTCTTCACCATCCCCTGCCGAGTTTTCAATTGCCGCAGGTTCTGAATTTAAAATGCCCAGCGGCTCGATTGATTTCACAAAACTCAGCTGGCTTATTTTTTCAATCTGCGCCGGGCTTGCCCACACACTCACGGCATTAAACCAGCGCAGCACATGGCCCACCGAGTCGGCCAGTGCCGTAACCTGGCCTGCATAATCTTCCCGCACAGGATAATCTGAATACTCTGCCAGGGGCTGGCCGAATTTCGCCTTGAGCGCAAGGGCATCTGCCGAAAAATAGGTGAGGGGGTCGAAACTCACGCCTTCCTTGTCAGCCAAAGTCACCAGCCATTTCAGGGGCTGGGCACTGGCACTCGGGCACCATGCGCAGATAATGATTGTTACGGTGATTGCAGATAGCCATGCCTTTGCAAGGGGTCTGCCTCCGATAGGGTTTGCCACAGATGACAAAAGTACCACACCTGCCCCAGCCACAACTCTTAAGGGTTCTTAATGATACCCGACTTGCCCATGGCCGGCTTGCCCTTTTCGATGGTGTCTGCAACCTCTGCAATTCAACTGTCCAGTTCATCCTGAAGCACGATAAACGCGGGCTGATTCAATTTGCCCCCCTGCAGCAGTTCATCCCGAATGAGCCGCTCGCCAGCATCCTCTATTTCAGGCAGGGAAAACTCTATGCTGAAAGCACCGCTGTGCTCCATATCCTCAGGGACATGGGCGGCATATGGCCAGCACTCGGCACCATCGGACTGTTTTTCCCCCGTCCCATTCGCGATGCGGTTTATAGATTTGTGGGCCGAAACAGATATCGCTGGTTTGGCCGAACAGAGCAATGCATGCTGCCTCGGCCCGAGTGGAAACCCCGATTTGTTGCGCCCCTATCACCCGAAGATGACCGACACCGAGCCTGACTTTTCCAGCCATCAGTACATCAATTCCCTCCCCATCATCCGTTATGACGGGCCGATTGAACTGATTACCAAAGCTTCAGAGGCAGAGGATGTGGCACGCCTGCTGCTCACCCAGCCCATCCTCGGCTTCGACACCGAAACCAAACCCAATTTCATAAAAGGAGAGGACAACCCCGTTGCCCTGCTGCAGATTTCAACTGATAGCCTGGTCTATCTGCTGAGGGTGAAAACCACCGGCATCCCTGACAGCCTCAAAATCCTGCTTCAATCCCCTGAAATCCTGAAAATTGGCGTAGGCATTAAAGATGACCTGCGGCAGCTGGCCCGCCTCGGCCTGCATGACCTCGCAGGCTTTTTCGACCTCGGTAAACTTTCGCAGGAATTGGGCTACCCCAAAACCGGCCTCCGATACCTCGCCGCCCGCCTCCTCGGCCAGCGAGTGAGCAAAGGCGAGCAGCGCAGCAATTGGGACGCTGAAAAACTCACGCAGAACCAGATGATATACGCCGCCACTGATGCCTGGGTCTGCCTCCAGCTCTATGCAGCCTTTGGCAATGGCGGGCACCTAAGCTCTGCCGATTAATAGCCTGCATGGCCGCCCGATTGTTTTCCATTCTCTTGCTCCCCGCTTTGCTGTGGGCACTCGCCATTCTCTTCAAGGCCTCTGCCACTGCCCTCAGGGGCTCTCGGCTCAGCAGGTTCAGCGGCAGCATCATTCCGCTGGCTGACGGCCTGGCCACCCGCTTCACCCTGCGCCCCAGGCTCTACATGGGCATTTTCGCCGCCTTCTATTTTCTGCTGGTGATTGCTTCGGCCCTCAGCCTCGGCCTGGCCCTCGCCATGCGCATGCCCCAGCTTTGGGCCTTGATTATTTCTGCATTGGCAGT
>CBDTVD010000334.1:0-2102 GCA_965363965.1 uncultured bacterium | reverse complement strand
ATACGATCTGAGGAATCTTGCTTATTAACAGAATACTTTGTTATTCTGTAAGTGCGCCAATCATTTAAGACCTTTAAATATTTGTACTCCCTCTTCAATTCCATCCGCTCTTTGCTGCAAGAAAACAATAATATCAAAGGCAAAGCAAAAATGATAGCTTTCACCGCACAATGATCGTTTTAGAAATGGGGGCAGCAAGCGCCTCGCAGGGATTTTCAAAAAAGATGTGGTAGGCATTGGGGGGAATTTGATGCCCAGCAGAGCCTGCAAATCTTAAACCGACGGGGAGATTTCGCTCGATCTTCATTGTGCAAATTAACGGCTGTCTTTCCATTGACGCATTGACATGTCAATGGGTTGGGCCAATCTGCTCCCCCCGCAAAGAGTTGTTTTTCAATAGCCTAACCCCTGCCAATATACATCCTGCCGCAGATCAGCCCGCGGGGTGCGGTTGTGGGTGTATGACTGTGCCCTTTACCTTTGCGGCCACTATGCGTAGGGGGCGAAACTGGTACAACTGGCTGATGATGACTGCAATGGCAATAAGCACGCTGACTGCCTGCCAGCAGAATGCACCCGCCGAAGAGGCAATTGAGCATGGCACTGGCCCCATCGACAGCAGCAAGGCGGGGCTGACGGGGCCGAATGAAACGCACCTGCACAACCTCCGCCAACTGACTTTCGGGGGAAACAACGCCGAGGCATACTGGAGCCCCGATGGCCGCAGCATCACCTTCCAGAGCGACTTTGCCGATTGGGGGGTGCAATGCGACCAAATTTTCAGCTGGAACATGGATGAAGGGCCAATTACCCACCGCCCCCAGTTGATATCAACTGGCCAGGGGCGCACCACCTGCAGTTATTTTGTCAATGGCGGCCAGCGCATCCTGTATGCCAGCACCCACCTGGGCAGCGCTGCCTGCCCGCCGACCCCGCCGCATGGGGGGGTATATACCTGGCCGATTTATTCCACCTTCGACATTTTCGTCGCTAACAGGCAGGGAAAAATAGAGAAGCAACTCACCGACCGGCAGGGCTATGATGCCGAGGCCACCGTCAGCCCCAAAGGTGACCGAATCGTTTTTACCAGCACCCGCAGCGGAGACCTGGAACTGTGGACGATGGACACCGCGGGGGGAAGCCTGAAGCAAATCACCAGCGGGCTGGGCTATGACGGCGGCGCCTTCTATAGCCCCGATGGAACCATGCTGGTCTATCGCGCCAGCCGCCCCCAGGGCGACTCGGCAAAGGCAGCATATCTCGACTTGCTGCATCGAGACCTGGTGCAGCCCACCGAAATGGAGATATGGGTGTGCAATGCCGATGGCAGCAATCAGCGGCAGGTTACAAAACTCGGCAAGGCCAACTGGGCACCCTTCTTTACCCCCGATGGCAAGCGCATCCTGTTTGCCAGCAACCATGCCAGCACCAGGGGATACGATTTTCAGCTATACCTCATCAACCTGGATGGAACTGGCCTGGAGCAGGTTACCACCGAGAGCAACTTCAATGCCTTCCCCATGTTCAGCCCCAGTGGCAAGCAGCTGATTTTCAGCAGCAACCGAAACAACGGCGGCACCCATGACACCAACCTATTCCTCGCCGACTGGACGGAGTGATGTAGTCGATAGCCCTGGGCAGTGCAACCCTTTGCTGCCAAAATGGTATCTTTACGATTGATGCGCCCAATCCGATATTTTTTACTTTTCATACTCGCTTTAAGTGGGCCATTGATCTCCACCGCCCAATCTTACCCTTTTGCCCAGCAAGGTGAGTTCTGGTTTTATAAGAACATTCACAACATCCATGGCAGTGGCAAAAGCTATGTGCGGAGTGTGCTGTATGTGAAAGCTGAATGTGAACGCACCATCAAGTTGCCTGAAATCCAAAACGGCACGGACAGGGTGATAAATGCCAGCAGCATGAATTTTACACTGTACGATTCATCATGGCGGGTGAGGCAGGGATACCGCTGGTACCTGTATGACAGCCTGGGGCCAGGCAACCCGCAGAGTTCTGTGAAAATGCGGCGGCCGGATATGCAGCGCTGGGCAACATTATACAGCAGGGATACCTCACCAACCACCAACATTTGCGATGCA
>CBDTVD010000333.1:0-2106 GCA_965363965.1 uncultured bacterium | reverse complement strand
CCTGGTGGATGACCACGATGTGCTGCAGGGCTTTGTAACGCTGCAAACCCTGATCCTCAGCAGCCCTCGGACGCCCCTGGCCGACATCGCCGAGCGCGGGCTGATTTCCGTAGGGGCAATGGAAAGCGGGGCCGTGGTGGCCGAGGCAATGGACAAATACAGCCTGGTATTTATGCCTGTGATTGACGCAGAGGGCAAAATGATCGGGCGCATCACCAGCGATGACCTGGTAGGCCTGATCAGGGAAGAGGCCAACGAGGATTATCAGCTGCTATCAGGTTTGGCTGAAGATGTGGCCTATGACGACCGTGTCTGGGTGCTGAGCCGTGCCAGGCTGCCCTGGCTGTTTATCGGCCTGATTGGGGGAATAGGCAGCAGCAAGGTGATAGGATTATATGAGGCCGACCTGCAGATTCACCCTGTGATGGCCATTTTTATGCCCCTGATTGCAGCGATGGGCGGAAATGCCGGCGTGCAGAGCAGTGCGATAGTGGTGCAGGGCCTGGCAAACGGCACCCTGAAAGGGGGCATTATGCCCAAACTCCTCAAGGAACTCAGCGTGGCTTTGCTCAATGGGCTGATGCTGGGCAGTGCCCTGCTGGCTTACAGTTACTTTTTCAATGACAGTCTGCAGCTGAGTGTAACGGTTACCATTGCATTGGTATCGGTGATTGTGATTGCCAGCCTGCTGGGCACAATCGTCCCGTTTTTCCTCAACAAGGCAAAAATTGACCCTGCGCTTGCCACTGGCCCCTTTATCACCACCAGCAATGACCTGATCGGCCTCAGCGTTTATTTCACCATCGCCCGAATGCTCTATGATGCCAATTGGTTCTGATCGGCTTGAGGGCCTGGTGCTGGCGCTCAGTGAGCCTCTGCCTCCGCAGGTCAAAGATTTTCTTCAGGGGCATGGTGCAGAATTGATTGGGGCACCATCCCCAGGCAACCAGGGCCTGCAGGCGCTCGGCGATTGTTTTGATGCGGTTATGATAAACACTCAAAACAAAATAGACAGAAATTTGCTCAATCAGCACGGCAGGCTGCGGTGGGTGCTGCGCCCGGGCAGCGGGCTTGACAACATCGACCTGGAGGAGTGCGCCCTGCGGGGAATCGAGGTTCTCAGTTCACCTGAGGCCAACGCACCTGCGGTAGGTGAGTATTGCATGGGTGCCGCGCTCGCTCTCCTCCGGAATCTCGGGCGGGCGCATGTCGAAACGGCAGGCGGCGCATGGCACAGGGCCGCCAACACAGGCACTGCACTCAGCACCATCACAGTCGGCATCATTGGCTATGGGCACACTGGCCAGGCATTCGGCGGCTGGCTGCGGGGCAAAGCGGGCCGAGTGCTGGCACATGATAAATACAAATCGGGTTTCGGCGATGAAATGATCACTGAGGCCAGCCTGGCGCAAATCGCGGCCGAAGCCGACCTGCTGAGCCTGCACTTGCCCCTGACAGCAGAAACGCATCATTATCTGAGTGCGGATTTTATTTCTGCCATGGCGCGCCCATTTTACCTGATCAACTCGGCTCGGGGGGGCATCGCTGACGGGGCGGCTGTGCTGGCAGCACTCGATAGCGGAAAAATCAAAGCCGCAGCACTTGATGTGCTTGAGGATGAAAATATCCGCCGGCTGCAGGGCGAGGCATTGGCCGAATACCTGGCGTTGGCTGGGCACCCCAATGCCATCATCACACCCCACATTGCCGGCTGGACGCAAACAGGGCGCACCGAAATTTATGCCGCAGTGGCCCGCAAGTGGCAGCAGGCTATTGCTGGCACGGGGCCGAGTAGCGTATAAGGGGGCTTAACTTTGCGGCGAAATTGCCCCCCAAAGGCCCCCAGATGTATTTGCCCAAGCCTTGCTACGCCATTGTTTTTGTGATGCTGCTGATGACCAGCAGCTGCGTAACGCCCAAAAAAACCAACCTGTTTCAGGACGCGCCGACCATTGCCGCTGACAGCAGTGCACTGAAAAGCCAGGACACCATGGCCGAGGGCATGTACACCATCCGCATCCAAAAGTTTGACCTGCTGGATATTCGGGTAAAATCAGCTACCGGCGGTTTCGACAACCTGTTTATGGAAAGGGTGGGAAGCAGCGG
>CBDTVD010000332.1:0-2129 GCA_965363965.1 uncultured bacterium | reverse complement strand
GTGCCAGTTCATTGAGCACTCTGCGGCTGGCAAGGCGATAATCTGCGTGGTTGTACATCACTTTTACGCCCATTTTGGCCAGCAGGCTATAATACCATAACGCAGTCTGGCGCTTGCCAAAAGTATCTGTTTTTCGCTCGGCTCGCACGCCATAAACTATCTGGATTCCATCACGAAAATGCTGGACCATTTCATCCACTGCATTGATGTCATCCTGCAGGTCGGCATCCATGCTGATCAGGGCGTCAAAATCGTCCTTGAAAGTGATGAGGCCAGCCAGCAAGGCTTTTTGATGCCCGACGTTTCCAGCGAGTTTTAATCCGCCGATGAATGGGTTGAGTTTTGATTCTGCATCAATCAAATGCCAGGTTTGATCCTTGGAGCCATCGTCAATAAAAATCGCACGGCTGCTTTGGGCGATTGTGCCTGCCGTAATCAGACTTTTGAGTTTTTGCGTGATGGCAGGAAAAACGTGCGGCAATGCGGCCTCCTCATTGTAAGAAGGCAGCACAATTCCAATCAGCGGCGGATGATTCATTTCTGGGGACAGGATTAATGATTTGCTGGCTTCAGCTGCTGCCTGCGTGCGGTTGTTCTTTGGCCGATATATTCAACAAAAAACACTGCGCCCATCAAAAAGATGGCAGCCCGTGCCGGAAACATATACCTGGGTTCCATGTAGGTTGCGGCGTGGAAAATGATGAGGGCAACCCAGGGCATCCAAAGGGGCCAGATGGCAATCAATTGCTTTCGGCGTGTGTGCAGGAAGCACATGGCGAAAAACAACACTGCCAGCCCCAGCAAATTGACAGCGAAATGAAAAAGATAATAGGCGGTTTTACCTTTTAATGGGCCCAGTTGAAATTGACCGGGCTTTTTACTGTTGATGACAAGGACATGGCCGAAAAGCGTCTTCATGACAGCCGACCTGAGATACCATACAGGATGGGAAAGCGCATCTTGAATAAGCCAGTTTTTGTAAAGCTCAATATAGGATGCTTCCCCTGCTTTGACACGCCGATTCAAGGCATTTTTGCTGCTGTCCCATGCCTGCCAATCGCGTCCATCGCCGCGGTTTTCTTTTTCACTGTTTCGCCAGTCAAGCGGGTCTTGCCTGAATTGGAAACGGCCTTGATGAGCAACGTACATCAATTGATTCATTTGCACTCTGCCTTTGCTTGCATCATTTAAAGGTTTAACCAGCTCCAGCAGAAAAAACCCTACTATCAGGACAGACACTGCGGCTATGGCATTTCCGCGCAGGGAAAGCTTGTTGGAGAGCGAGGCAGTGTGACGGCTGAAAAGCCGGTTGGCTGCACAAGCTGCCAGCAAAACCATAGGCACCAAAATGGCATTGGGCCGCGAGAATATCAAAATCAACAGGCAGATTGTCATCAGCCACCAGCCTTTGTCTTTTAGCGGAGTAGCAAAATCGCGAGCCCGCCAATTTGCCCAGCCCAGCAGCATAAACACGGATGCATAAAATGCAGGTGGTTCAGCTGCGATGCTCAGGCCATAATAAATGTGGAGGGGCAAAACAAGCATTAGCCCAACGGCCAGCAATCCTGCCCTGTCGGAGTGCAGTTTTCTGCCGATGCGCCTAACAGCCAGCATGCTGAAAATCATCCATAGGCCATTCCACACGGTGCCGATTATCCAATAAATGCCATCAGCAGATTTTGCCGGCACCAGCATATATGGTATCGAATAAAAGATATCGGGAAAGGGTGCCTTGTTTATGTAGATGGATGAACCTGGTTCAATTCCTTTCACCACATCGGTAATGATTTTAGTTTCGAAGTGGAAATCTTTGTCCCCGAACGGTTTTGCGCTCATGGAGACCATAATCAATGCAACATAAATCAGGATGCAGACCGCGATAATAAGCCAGTCGAACCTGTCAATTCGCCTCGGTGGTCTGCCGTCCATAAACTCAGCGCGAAGGTAATGGCAGGTAACTTGACGTATGGAGTCGGTATGTCAGCAGGGGTTTACTTTTGCCCTGCCCTGCCATTGGCGGCTGGGCAAACCAAACCAGTCATCAAAAATGCAATATGATCTGATAGTGCTCGGCAGCGGCCCGGGCGGATACGTCGCAGCCATCAGGGCATCACAATTAGGAATGAAGG
>CBDTVD010000331.1:0-2156 GCA_965363965.1 uncultured bacterium | reverse complement strand
CGCTGGCTGGCCCCGGTGCTGAACTACTAACTGCTGCGAAAGGCGATTACGAAAAGGCGATGGAACTTTACCAACGCGACCTGAAACTGACCGAGGAACTGGGTGACAAACAAGGCATTGCCATCGAGGGCCGAAACCGCAAGAGCAGCATCCTGCAGAGCTTTAGTGAAAACGCCGAAGGCATAGACCTCAGCGCGCTGAATAACGATTCCTTCAGCCTCAGCAGGCTGGCCTATCAGACTTTTTTGATTGACACCGGCAGCAACAGCCGCCAGTATTTAGACCTCACTTACTTTGAAAACCCCCTCACCTTTCAGCAAAGCGATATCATCACACGCACGGGCGGACAAACCGACCTGGATTTTGCTTTCGGCGCCAATTATGGCAACCGCCTATACCTTGGGGCCATCGTAAAAGTCCCCTTTTTAAATTATAAAAGCGTCAGAGATTTTTATGAAGAGCCTGTCAGCGATTCAGCCACTGCCTACTATCGCGGTGTCGAGGTATCTGAAGTTATCAGCACCAGCGGGGTAGGTGTTACCCTGGGCCTGGGCGGCATATTCAGGGTGAATGACGCCTTCAGGTTTGGCGCGGCTGTGCAGCTGCCCACCTTCTATCGGCTTTCAGACCAGTACCAGTATTACCTCAGGAGCCAACTGAACCCCGACTGGGCCAATGGATACAGCAGCCTGGAACTGGAAACCCCCGTGGGCGAATTCGACTACAACTTTACCAGCCCCTGGAGCCTGACGGGCTCGGCTACGGGCACAATCAAAAAATACGGACTTGTGAGTGTGGATTATGAATTTAAAGATTTCAGCACTGCCCGCCTGAGCAGCAGCAGTGCCGAGCGATATTTCCGCAGCCAGAACACGCAAATCCGAAACCGCTTTCAGCCAGTGCACACGGTGCGGGTGGGGGGCGAGGGCCGCTTTGGGCTGTTCAGCCTGCGTGCAGGCTATGCCTACAGCACCAGCCCTTATCGCGCTGGCCAGACCCCGATAGGCCTGGATGGCATCAGGCAGACCGTTTCTTTCGGCGGAGGATATCGCAGCCTGACCAATTACATAGACATCACCTATTCGCTCAACCTCAGCGATTCCTATTATCTGCCCTATACGCTTAATAGTGTGGATGCTGACGGCGCAGCGCTCAGCAGCAGGCGCGGCGGCGTGATGGTTACCTATGGCGTCCGGTTTTAAAGGGCGGGTGATGATCATCGCTGCACCATACCGCTTTTACAACTCTGCTCCCTTACCTCTTCAGCCAGTCGCCTGATGGCCAGGCGCCGCGCTCGGCTTCATCTTCGATGGCATCATCGAGTGCTGGGAAAAAGTCGAGGCCGGTGAGCTTTTCCACCTCGTCTATGGTAGTGGCGTAGCTCTGCCACTTGCCCTCACTCGGCCCATTGGGCATAATAAAGGCGATGGCATGGCGCGTGGGCGGGGTGAGGTCGAGGATCACCTTCCAGTAATTGCTGGGCACGCAGACCCTGCTGCGGCCTATAGTGGCCATGCAGGTGTTGGTGCTGGGCCCGGCGATGATGTAGATTTCGCCCTCACGCAGGGCCCATCGGCGGGCGGCTTCCTCCAGGCTGTTCCATATGCCTGCATTCATCCCATGGTGCTGGGGGCAGATATTGCTCATCAAAAACGTCTGACTCATGGCCAGGGGGCTCCACTTCATGTCCCCGGCCGGCACCAGATGGCCGCGGTCATAGCCTGAGCCCCTGTAATCCAATGGCGAGGCAGAGCCTGTCGAAATCGCCGAGTCGGGCCTGAAGGCGTCCTTGCGTTTCACTGTCCCCTGCACCATCTGAGCCGTGAGTTTGTAAGCGACCCAGAGCGCTTCCTCCCTCGGCTCATTGTACTCCAGCGTCCAGCCGAGGTATCGCTGAACTGCCCTGGGGTTGACGGCTTGGGGCAAAAAGTCGAACTCAATGGGGAGCTGGGTGGGCGCCTGGGCATTGGTTTTCGGCAGGGTTTGGCTGGGCCTGAGGGTGTCGCCGATAACTGGTGTTGGCTGCGGAGTGGTCTCCTCTCGGCCCGCGCGGGTCCAGGGCTCGGCGGTGTTGCTGGCCTCGGGTACGGTGCACTGCGCCAGTGCAAGCAGGGCCGGCAGCCACAGGGCCCCAGGCAGCGCCTTAAATGATGCCT
>CBDTVD010000330.1:0-2199 GCA_965363965.1 uncultured bacterium | reverse complement strand
GCGGGGTTTTCTGCTGAGCCAAGCCATAGAAAAATGGCAGCAGCATTCCATTTGGGTCTTAAGCCGGGCTGACCAAAAATATCCCAAACTCCTCAAAAATCGCTTGAAGGAAAATGCCCCCCCTGTTTTGTACGGCTGTGGCGATATCGCGCTGCTGGAAAGGGGCGGCCTGGCGGTGGTGGGGTCAAGGCATGCAGATGAAGATGCATTGCAATTCACCCAAAACATAGGATGCCTCAGCACCCTCGCCGATTGCACCATCGTTTCAGGCGGAGCCAAGGGAATAGACCAGGCCGCGATGCAAAGCGCAGTTCAGGCAGGCGGCTATGCAGTGGGTGTATTGGCCCACAGCCTCGGTCGCGATGCTCTGGCACACACAAATCGCCAGCCGCTGATGGAAGGCAGGCTGGCCCTGATCTCGCCAAACGACCCATCAGCCAGTTTCAATGTCGGCCTGGCCATGCAGCGCAATAAATTGATTTATGCACTCGCCGATGCGGCTCTGGTTGTGGCATCCGATTTTGAGAAAGGAGGGACATGGGCAGGTGCCATTGAGCAGATAGACCAGTTGAAGTTTGTCCCCATTTATATCCGCACAGGTGCCCAGGCGGCCAAAGGCAACGCCGCCCTAATCCAGCGCGGGGGCTTGCCATGGCCCAACCCCCGTACAGCAAGCGGGCTAATAGAAATATTGACCCGCGGCCATGCTGTGCAGGGGAAAGCTGTCAAGCAAGATTCGCCGCTTTTTCAATCCCACACCACCTTGCCGCTCAGCCCAGTGCCAATTGCCACAGCGGCAGCTGAGCAAACCGACCCTGTCGAAAGCCTCGATAGCCCCAAACAGATTCGACATCCCGAGGACGAATTACTCGATGCCGTCAGTACCATCCTCACCCGAGAACTGAAGACCCCCAAAACTGAAAAGGAAATCTCAGCCCTGCTTTCCGTCAGCCCCGCGCAGGCAAAAGCATGGCTCACCAAATTGGTCGAGGCTGCCGTCCTGGAGAAATTAACCAAGCCTGTCAAATATAAAACTGCCCAGGCCAAGCTTTTCCATCCAGCCACGCATTAGGATAGCTTTGAGCAAGGTGCCCCCACCACCCCACCACATCAGAATTTTTCCCTGCCAGCGAACAATCGCCCCCGTTGATGTTTTCTATGCCCTGAAACCACACATTCAATCTATCCCCACCAAAAATAAAACTGCATCACAATGGCTAAAAAGAAAACAGGAAGCAAAAGCACAAGGAGCAAATCCACTAACTACCGTAAAGTAGTCGGCGGATACCTCAGCAGCATCACCAACCGCAACAACATTGTCCCAATCGCACTGGCCGCTGCAGGCATTGCCGCCGTGGTTACAGTGATTGTCCTGCTCAGCAACCACGATGATGATGACAATCTGCTGGCCGACCTGGATGACGATGACGACACCGGCATAGAAAACTATGACCTGGCGCGCAACACGCACATGTATGGTGCACTCGATTAACAGGATGCACCCCTGAAAGACCCTTTGCAATAGGGGGAGAAGTGGAGAGCTTGAGATTGAGAGAGAATTTACATTATTTTCACCTTACCCATTGCAACATATTTATCATTTATAAAAATCGGCCTATCTGCTGATGCATTGCTACCCATCTTGGAGCACTGCACATCTGCAGGCAGGCCGTTTTAATTTTGGGCCCCCGTTTGCCATTGACCCACAGCCAGACTGCCGCACTCAGCCCAGGGGAAATCATTGCCCAGATAGAGGCATATGCAGATGCCGGGCTGCGGCCGATGAGCACCTGCAGCTTTCAGACCCACAGCCTGGTGCTGGCCCACCTGATCAGCAGGGCAAAGGCTGATATCCCCATTTACTTCCTCAACACCGGCTATCATTTTCCCCCCACGCTTGCCTTCAGGGACCAGGTAGCAGGGCAATTCGGGCTGAATGTGATTACCATCAGCGCCGAGGTGCCCCGCAATCAGCAGAAAGACTCGGCAGGCAGATTGCTATTCGCCAGCGACCCCGACTTTTGCTGCTTCATCAACAAAACTCAGCCCATGGAGCCTGTTCTGCGCCGGCACGGAATCTGGATAAACGGCGTGCGGGCCGACCAAAGCGACACCCGAAAAACCTTCAGCCGAGAAGAGCCTACCCCCCAGGGGGCCATCCGCTATCACCCGATGCTGGAGTGGAGCCCGCGCGACATT
>CBDTVD010000329.1:0-2215 GCA_965363965.1 uncultured bacterium | reverse complement strand
GGGTTCAACTTTAGTTTGCTTAAGAAATAGCGAAACCGTTGAGGTTATCGATGAAAGGAATGTTAGATTTCGAGATAATGTTACATCATTAACTCGCGCAACACAAGAAATTTTGGGGCTTAATTACCAAGTACGCCCTTTAAAATATTGGACTTACGAGGGAAAAAATCTTCTCGAAATTTACAATGAAATCTATAGGCCAGATTAGCCTTCTTTTAGACTTTAAGAATGCATCCAAATACTTCTTCAACTCCACATTGCGAAGGTCATTCGATCGCTAAAATAGGGTCTATCCAATGATTCTCCCTAAAAAAATCTGCGTTCTTTTTACGCTCGTTGCCCTTTGGGCCTCCAGCTGCCGAAAAGAGCAGATAACTCAAATTCAGCCTGATGCGCCGCACAACCCCTATGACTCACTCACCTATGGCGGCGGGACCGGAACCACCTATCCCATAGATAGCACTGGCTTCAGCGGAGTTTATTACCTGGTGCTGGCCCAGAAATGTGCCCAGCCCGCCTGCCACGACGGCAGCTTTGAGCCTGATTATCGCACCATCCAGAGCAGTTATAACACCCTGGTATATGCACCTGTGGTGAAACATACCCCTGGCAATGATTTTACTTATCGCGTGGTGCCGGGCCAGCCTGAAAAAAGCTGGCTCCACACGCGCATCACCACTGATGACCAGACACTCGGCCGAATGCCGCTTTATGACACCCTTGCCCGATGGCAAATTGATATGATTACAGACTGGATAAGCGATGGGGCCACAGACATCTTCGGCAACAGCCCCATTGAGCCCAACTTTCAGCCTTACACCGCAGGCATTTATGCTGAACTGCCAGGCCAGGGCGGAAAACGGATTGACACCGCGCGAGTATCGCGAAACCTCTCGCCTTTTATGGTGCCGCATGGTGAAAAAGTGGATATCTGGTTCGCAGTTTTCGATGATAAAACGCTTCCCCTGCAGATGACAGATTTATATCTCCGCCTCAGCCCCAGCATTGCTGCCCTCAGTTCTGCCCAGCCCATTCCATTAATCAAAGAGACTAAACAGCGTATGCTGCCGGGTTACGGCGGCGGTGGCAAAGTGCCCTACTGGCTGCATGCGGTGGTTAACACAGCGCAAATGAAGCGCGGCCAGGTGCAGTACATGCAATGGAGTGCCCGCGATGCCGACCACCCCGCACCTACCCTTATACCAGCCCCTGGCGGACAGATTTACATCCAAAACTATTTCGCCTTTATTCCCCAATGAATCTGCGATTGCTGATTACAACTTTGGCTATCCTGCTGATGGCGGGGGCCTGCAAGCGCAAAGTAATTGGTGACGAGCCCAAACCAATCCCCATTCCAGCCTCGCCAGCCATCACGGGGCTTAGCATTTCACCATCCATTGCCAGGGAGTTCAGGGATTCGATTGTGCTGCTGATTGGCTATCAGGACGGCGATGGCGACCTCGGCGAATTGGCAGCTGATTCCTCATCTGTCTTCGTCCGCGATAGCCGGCGAGATGTGGTGCAGGGCTATCATCTGCAGCCGCTTGCACCCCCAGGCTCAACTATCGCCATCAGCGGAACGCTGCGCATTGTGATGCCCTACGCTGTTGTTTGGGATGCATCAGCCGAATCAGAGCAGGTGCGCTTCGGTGTTACATTGCTCGACCGCGCAGGCAACCGCTCAGCTGAAAGGCTTAGCCCTGAGATTGAGGTGCGCCGCTAAACTGGCGCAACAGCTTCCTCAAACTTTTCCTCGACATCAAAGCGCACCACGCGCTCAATTCCCTGGATGCTCCTCATCTTGGCTACCAAGTCTTCCAGGTGTTTCAGGTCGGATATCTGCAGAATGATCGAGCCTTCAAAAGCCCCGGCCCTGCTGGTGATGGTGATGCTCTGCATGTTCACCTTCAGTTCCCTGCTGATGATGTCGGTAATGCTGCTCACAATTCCCAGCCCGTCAATGCCCGTCATGCGGATTCCTGCTGGAAAAGTGGCCAGCCCGGGCAGGCTGTTCTGCGCCCACCTTGCACTGATGCACTTTTCCCCGAATTGGGCAAGCAGCCGCTGTCCGCTCGGGCAGCTTGTCCGATGAATCTTTATGCCGTCAGCCACACTCACAAATGCGAATATCTCGTCGCCGGGTATGGGGTTGCAGCACCGCGCAAGGTTAAACTCAGGCCCGTTGCTCTCGCCTACTACGAAAAACTTGGGCTTG
>CBDTVD010000328.1:0-2217 GCA_965363965.1 uncultured bacterium | reverse complement strand
TCAATGGTGTGATTCCCCGCCTGCCCAACAGCGAGGCCCTGTTTATTGCCATCGGCATCATTGGGGCCACGGTGATGCCCCACAACCTCTACCTGCACAGCGCCCTGGTGCAGACGCGGAGAATAGGGGAGGGCGAGGCCAATCTGCGCAGAGCCATCAAGCTCAACATTTTTGATTCAGCCATTGCCCTTAATCTCGCCTTTTTGGTGAATGCCGCCATCCTGATTCTGGCCGCCGCCGCCTTCCACAGTCGCGGGTTGACAGAGGTCGCGGGCATTGAGGATGCGCATCACTTGCTGACTGGCTTGTTCGGCCCCCTGGCGCCCGCTTTGTTTGCCATCGCCCTGATTGCCAGCGGCCAAAGCTCCACTATCACTGGCACCCTTGCAGGGCAGATTGTGATGGAAGGCCACTTGCGGCTGCGATTGACCCCCTGGGTCAGGCGGCTGATTACGCGTGGCCTCGCCGTGATTCCGGCGCTGCTGACCATCATACTGCTGGGCGAAGGAAGCACAGATGCGATGCTGCTGCTGAGCCAGGTAGTGCTCAGCCTGCAGCTGGGCTTTGCCATCATCCCGCTGATACAGATTGTCAGCGATAAGAAAAAAATGGGGGTGTTCGCCATCGGGCCCTGGACTAAACTGGCCGCATGGGCCATCACCCTGGTCATTGTCAGCCTGAATGCCAAGCTGGTGATTGACACCCTCAGCGAGTGGATTGGTGATGCCGGAAGCGGTGTGGCATGGATTGAGTGGCTGGTGGTTCCCCTGGCCCTGTACCTCGGCGGGCTGCTGCTCTATGTAACTTTTCAGCCCTGGCTCAGGAAACCTCGGCCTTTGGGAACAAGCGCCAGCGGGGGAGGGGCGATTCAGATTCCTCTTCTTCAGCACTCGCTTTATAAAACCATCGCCATCGCGGTGGATTTTACCGCCTCTGACAGCAAGGCTATCGAGCACGGGGTAGCCCAGGGCGGCAGTGATGCCCGCTACGTATTCATCCATGTGCTGGAGTCTGCCACAGCGATGATGATGGGCGGCGAGGCCAAGGGCGAGGAAAGCTCGACTGACCAGGCTGCGCTGGATGACTATGTGGCCCAATTGACTGCTGCGGGATACCGCGCCGAAAGCATACTCGGCTATGGCCGCCCCACCCGTGCCATACCCAGGCTGGTGAAAGAATCTGGGGCCGACCTGCTGGTGATGGGGAGCCACGGCCACACTCGGCTGATGGATGCCCTGTATGGTGAAACCATAGAGCGGGTGCGGCACCGCATCAGCATCCCCCTGCTGGCCGTGCGGTGAGCGGGGGAGGGGGATGAAATTGGGCTGAGAAGCACCAGTTGGCAGTAAATTTGAGGGGGATGGAATGACTTAGGGATATGAGTTATGACCCCAATGAAACCCTCAACTTTTCAATGCTGGCTGAGAGCCCCATTGTCAGGTTTCTGAGCCTTGAAAATGATCCCATTGAGCGAGATGCCATCTTCAGGCTGATGATCAGCATGCTGAGTGCTGTGCATCAAGGTATTGGCAAGCTAAGCCACAAAGAGGCAGAGTTTGAATACAGCATGTTTCTTGGTGCAGACTGGATGCGGAGGTTTCTGGTGGCCTTGTGCAAGGATCCGAGTGCCAGGGCCTCGGCTGAAAAGCGCAGGCAATTGAAAAAAGCGCTCAGTAACATTGAAATTGCGCTTGAGATACAGAGTGACCCCGCCTTGCTGCAATTGCTCACCGGTCCGACCAAAGACCGGAACCTGGCAGATTATGTGCCGTGGAGGGACCTGGTTTAAAGGTTGTTATCTCTGCCAAGTTGCAGAAGGCCCTTGCTGTACCCTTTAAATCTGTGGCTCATTTTAAGGCTGATTTCATAAAAGGCATCGAAAAGCTGGAGGCCCATGGGTTGGATTGCCGAGATTTGGAAGCTGTGGTCGGGCACCCACGATGGTTTAGGTTGCGGATGAGAGATTATCGACTTTTTATATATCACGACTTGCACGTTGACCCTTTCACCTTTTATGCAGAGCACCTGAGAAAACGTGGCGAGGCTTATAAACCAGCTTTTTTATCGACGTTAAAAGGGTAGGTTTAAGACCACTGTGTGGTGGGAGTGTCGCCCGAGGCCGTCAGGCCTTTTGTGAATGAGCGGTTGCCTCTGCTGTAGGCAAGGTGCCCCTGCGCCTTCCTCAAAATATTCCTTTGAATTGCTTCCGCTCGGTTG
>CBDTVD010000327.1:0-2222 GCA_965363965.1 uncultured bacterium | reverse complement strand
TGAGTATGTCTTCACTTCTGAGTGGGCAGGACACTTCCTTCCAATGGCGCATGGCCTGATGCGAGGGAATGTGGTGGTGCGGTGATGGGCTTGCGCCTTAAGTGAACATCGGCCTGGGCTTCTTTAACTTCGCTGCCCTTTAACAGCTAAATTCTGAACCAAGCAAGCGACTGATGGCAGCCGAACCGATTACCCTGCGCCCCGATGGGCAGCTCAACGTGCCCAACCACCCCATCATCCCTTTTATCGAAGGCGATGGCACCGGCCCCGACATCTGGGCGGCCAGCAAGCGAGTGCTGGATGCCGCTGTTGAAAAAGCCTATGGCGGCGAGCGCAAGATCGAGTGGAAAGAGGTGCTGGCAGGCGAAAAAGCCTATAACGCCACTGGCAACTGGCTGCCCGATGAAACACTCGATGCTTTCAAAGAATACCTGGTTGGCATTAAAGGCCCCCTGACAACTCCGGTAGGCGGAGGCATCCGAAGCCTCAATGTCGCCCTGCGCCAGATACTCGACCTCTACGTTTGCCTCCGGCCGGTGCGCTGGTTCAAAGGCGTACCCAGCCCAGTGGTCTATCCTGAAAAAGTGGACATGCACATTTTTCGCGAGAACACAGAGGACATTTACGCAGGAATCGAGTTTATGGCCGGCACCCCCGAAGCTGACAAAATCAAGGACTTCCTGATCAATGGCATGGGCATTAAAAAAATCAGGTTCCCTGAAAGCAGCAGCATCGGCATCAAGCCAGTGAGCAAAGAGGGCAGCGAGCGGCTGATCCGCGCGGCCATCCAGTATGCCCTGCTCCATAAACTGCCCAGTGTTACGCTGGTGCACAAAGGCAACATCATGAAGTTTACCGAGGGCGCCTTTAAAACCTGGGGATATGAGCTGGCCCAGCGTGAATTCGGCGACCAAGTTTACACCTGGGCCGAGTATGACAAAACCAAAGAAGCCGAGGGCGAGGAAGCGGCAAACAAACAGCAAAGCGATGCCCTGAAAGTCGGCAAACTGCTGATAAAAGACGTGATTGCTGACGCATTCCTTCAGCAGATTCTGCTGCGCCCTGCCGAGTACAGTGTCATCGCCACACTCAACCTGAATGGGGACTATGTGAGTGATGCGCTGGCAGCGATGGTGGGCGGAATCGGCATTGCCCCGGGGGCCAACATCAATTACAAAACTGGCCACGCCATTTTCGAGGCTACGCACGGCACAGCGCCCAAATATGCGGGCCTGGACAAAGTGAACCCCGGATCGGTGATCCTCAGCGGAGGAATGATGCTCAGCCACATGGGCTGGCATGAGGCAAGCGACCTGATTACCAGGGCACTCGAGGCGAGCATAAGCGCCAAACGCGTTACATACGATTTCGAGCGGCAGATGGAAGGGGCCACCCTGCTGAAAACCTCTGAATTCGGCGACAGCGTGATTGAGCTGATGTAACAGGGGGAGCGGGTATGGCGAAGCGAATTACTCGGCTGCGGCTCAAAAACTTCAAGAGCATTGAAGATGAGGAATACCGCTTCACAGACTTCAACCTGATAGTCGGCCGCAATAACGACGGCAAAAGCACCATCCTGCAGGGAATTGCCATCTGGCAGTTTTGTGTCGATTATTTTATTTCCAAAAAGCGCAAAGGAACGGCAGGGGTAAGGATTATTCTGCCAGATTTTACACCCATACCACTGGTTGAGGCAAATCACCTATGGCGAGAACAAATTGATCGCAGGAAGGTCGACAGCAGATTTGAAACTATTAAAATCGACATAATTTTAAGTTGGGCAGAAGGCAATGAACCTGAAGAAACCCTGGGCATTCAATTGCGTTACAGTTCTCCGCAGGTTCTTTCTGCTGTCCCCATTGGGGGATGGCCCAGGTTTAAAACTATGCAGGCCGCTAAAGCGCTCCCGCAGATTGTTTATGTACCTCCATTTTCAGGTCTCGAGCCTACTGAAATCCGGATGGATGATACGGTCATTCGCCGCTACATGGGGAAGGCCCAGCCAGGGTCGGTGCTCAGAAATTTGCTGCTTCAGGTCAAATATGCCGGCAAATCGAACTGGCAATCCCTTACGGCTAAAGTTGCTGAACTTTTTGAGGTTACACTTGCTGAACCAAACTATACTCAGGGCATTAGCACAGAGATAGATGTGAGATATAAAAAGCATGGCGGCAAGTCCTTCGACATCCTTTCGGCCGGTAGCGGCTTTATCCAAACATTGC
>CBDTVD010000326.1:0-2254 GCA_965363965.1 uncultured bacterium | reverse complement strand
ACCATGCCCCGCACACGCTTGAGGAAAAGGCGCGCCCCTATGCCCAAGCCCCCAGCGGCCTGCCGTTCATCCAGCACAGCCTGTTGATGGCACTCGATCTCGCCGCCCAGGGATGCTGGACTGTCGAGCGGATTGCAGATGCCGCCTGCCACGCCCCCGCCGACATTTTCAAAATCGAAAACCGCGGATATCTGCGAGAGGGATACGCCGCTGACATTGTGCTGATTGACCCGGCCAAGGAAACCATCGTCTCCAAGCCCAGCCTGCTATACAAATGCGGCTGGAGCCCCCTTGAGGGCTACACTTTTCAGCACTCGGTGGCAGGCACATGGGCCAATGGGGTCTGCATTTATCGCGATGGGGCCCTCACAGGCCAATCGGCAGGAATGCGCCTTACTTTCAAAGTGTGAATTATCACCCCAATGCCGAGGATTATCTCCTCACTTTGCCTGAGGAAATGGAAACCCTGGCGCGGGAAATCATAAACCGATTCTTTGATGTCGGCCCCCCTTATCTACGCCTCGGTTTTGGCTGGGGCCTGCCGATTATGCGGGGGCGCAAACAGATTGGCTATTTCAACTGCCCTAAACCCCGCACCACCCTGATGTTCGGCTTTATGTATGGCAAAGAATTGCAGGACGATTTTGGCCTGCTCATCAATCACCACTTGGCCCAGGTGCGTCACCTCCAGTTCAAGCCTCAGCTGCCAATAAACTGGCAAGGGGTCGAGGCCCTTTTCCTGCAGGCTTGCGAGCTTGATGCTGCAAAGGCAGCCGAATAAAGCGCCCCAGCGCTCAGTTAGGCTTATGCCGGATGCAGAGCGCCTTGAGTTCGGCCATGCTCCCGCTGAAAACATTGAAATCCACTGGGCCCGCTATGCCGTTTACGCGCCCCCTGTCGCTGTGCTGCCAAAAAGTCCACTCCCGCCCCTCGCACACATTGCAACTGGGCTTGTGATATTGGGCCACCCATAGGGGGTACTCGTCAAAATACCCGTGCAGAAACTGCAGGTAATAACTCCGATTGGTATAAATAATGGGCCTGATGCCAGTGGCCTCTTCCACTTTCTGCAGCCAGATGCCGATTTCCTCACGCAGCTGCGCAGGCCGTGCCCCCGCTGATTGCTCTGCATCCAGCACTGGCGGCAAATCGCCGCTGTCCAATTCCACTGTGGTCAAAAATGCTCTTGCCTGCAGCTCGGGGTCTGCCCCAGGTCTGTAGAAGTGGTAGGCACCCCTGATGATGCCTGCCTCCCTGGCCCCTGCCCAGTTCTGCCTGAAATTCCTGTCTTCAGTCCACCACCCTTCAGTTGCCTTGATGAAAGCGAATTGAATTCGCCGGCCATCATGGTACATGTCGGCTACCTCTTCCCACTGTATGCCGCGCTGATACTTCGATACATCAATGCCATGTACCCTCGGCCCTTCGGGAATGCTGATTCCGAAACCTTTGGGGTGCCTGATCGGCTCCTGCGGCGGGGCCTCGGGGCCTTGCCCGCCATCCCACGGCCGATAACTCAGCGCCCCAGAGCGTAAATAGATCGACGCATTTCGCAGCCAGCCATCCACCATCGCCGATTTCCGCGCTGCCAGCATGGCCGCCGATGCGCACAACAGCAAGCCAACAAGCCCCACCAGCATCCATCGCATCAGGCGCATCTGCAGTGTAGGCTTGGCAGGCATCACTTGCCTGTATTCAAATAACGTGCAAAGGGATGTTCTGTAAGCATATGCCTTTCAATTACTTGAGTCTGCTTAACTTTGCACTTAAATTACTTCCTCTTCAAAATCTTTTCAACTATTGATGAATCTTCGACTTACCCTCTAAAAAGCCAGCATTGCTGTGCTTATGGCACTTACCGTCAATAATCTTGCCCTCGCTGAGGGTTCCAAAAACCTTACTCCTGATTCAACTGGCTCAGCGAGCGGAAGCAACACATTCATCGGTTATCTTCAGCATGACGATGGTGACAACTCCCTCTCTTTCCTCAAGCCATCAACCTTTACACAAAACGGAGGCTTTAATGCCGATTACAGAATGTATATCAGGCTGAAAGCTGGCGACACGTTGTATTATGGCCTGCGCAGGATTCCAACAAATCAAAACACCAACTACAGCAATTTGATTTTAACATTGCGCCGTCCAAACAACACCACCGCTGGTGCCATCGCCCGGCGCGATACCTTGAAGCGCAACACTTCCAGCACAAACCAAGCTACATTTTTATCTAATCAAAACGGGGTAATCACCTCTT
>CBDTVD010000325.1:0-2278 GCA_965363965.1 uncultured bacterium | reverse complement strand
CCTACTATGTGGTCGCGCACTTTCACCTTGTGATGGGTTCAGCTGCTATATTCGGCATGTTTGCCGGGGTATATCACTGGTTTCCGCGAATGTTCGGCAGAATGATGAATGAGCGCCTGGGCGCGCTGCACTTCTGGCTGACATTCGCTGCGGTTTACATGGTGTTTTTCCCGATGCACTTTATGGGTTTTGACGGCGTGCCGAGGCGATATTATCAGTTCACCAACTTTGAGCAGTTTAAAGACTGGGCCGACCTGAACAAGTTCATTTCTTATTCGGCCTTTATGGGAATGGCTGCCCAGCTGATTTTTGTTTATAACTTTTTCAGCAGCATCTTCCGTGGAAAAAGGGCACCAATGAATCCCTGGCACAGCAACACTTTAGAGTGGACAGCCCCCGTGAAGCATTTGCATGGCAACTGGCCTGGTGCCTTGCCGCATGTGTATCGCTGGCCATATGATTACAGCCGCCCTGATATCGAAAAGGATTGGCTGCCGCAAACGGTGAGCGATGAAGACCTACACAACCGGGTGGATTATGCCAGCGAGAACTATGACCCTACAGCTACAGACCCGCGCAGTGAACATGTTGTGCATGTGCAGGATAGCCAAGAGGTGATTATGCTGCAGCTGATGCGCAAGCACAAAGGATTGCCAGACAATGCCGCACCAGCGGCTGACGCGGCTATTTAATCCTGCTGGGTGAATGCCGGCAGAGCGCTCAGGTTTTTTGCCTGGGCATCTTTTGTTTGTGTTTTTTTGCTGATGGGGATAGGTGCATTTGTCCGGGTCTCCGGCAGCGGAATGGGCTGCCCTGACTGGCCGAAATGCTTCGGGCAATGGGTTCCCCCCACAGAGGAAAGTGAGTTGCCGCTGAACTGGCGTGAAACGTACGCTGCACTTGGTGCCGACCATCTCAGCTTTAATGCTGTGCGCACTTGGATTGAATACACCAATCGCTTGTTTGGGGTGCTGACCGGCCTGGCCGTTTTCGGACTCGCGGTGGCTTCTTTTTTAGAGCGGAAACGAAATCGGATGCTTTTCCCATTGGCCATTGTCGCACTGGTGTTAACTGGCTATCAAGGCTGGCTGGGTGCACAGGTGGTTGGGATGAACTTGGCGCACTCGATGGTTTCAATTCATCTTTTCATGGCCTATTTAGTGCTGGGAATTCTTACCGTTTGTTTGCTGCTGACTGCAAAGCGCCAACCAGAGGCCTTGACATCAAATACCCGACTCGCGCTTGCGATTTTTCTTGGGGCTCTTCTGCTGCAGATTTTGATGGGGGCTTTGGTTCGTGGTGAAATTGATCAATTTGCAGACGCGATGGGCTTGCCAGCTGAGCATCTGAGCAAAGACTACTTGCCCATTCATCGCAGTTTTTCCATAATCGTTTTTGGCATTGGCACCTGGGCATTTTTTAAGTGGAGAGAGCAAAAAGTGATGGGCGGGCTTTTGGTCCTGGCCGCATCATGTCTGCTTCTCCAGATAATTTCAGGCACAGTGCTGAATAGTTTGGGCCTAAAAGGCGGGCTCCAGATACTCCATGTGGTTTTAGCCAGCAGTATCTTTGCCGCGGTGATTTACGCAGGTGCTGCAGGCCTGGCAATTGCCCAGCCTTCAGGCGAAAAAGAATAAGAAGTGAGCAAAACGGCGACCCAAAATTCCACTGAAATATCGCTGGCCCCATGGCGGGCAGTGGTGAATGATTATTGCGAGCTTGTAAAACTCCGGCTCAACTTGCTGGTGGTTTTTTCCACGGCCATTGGTTATTTGATTGGGACGCAGGGGGCCGTTAACTGGGCGGAATTTTTTCTGCTTTGCATCGGTGGTTTTTTGACCATTGGTGCGGCAAACGGCATCAACCAAATCATTGAGCGTGAAAGCGATGCACTGATGAAGCGCACGCTCGACAGGCCTGTGGTAAAAGGGCGCATAACCACCCAGCATGCTGTGCTGGCCACCCTGGCAATGGGCGTGCTGGGCACCTTTATACTGGGTGCAGCATTCAATGAACTGACTGCATTGCTGAGCCTGCTGAGCCTGGTTTTGTATGGGTTTGTTTATACCCCGCTGAAAAGAATTCATCCCATTGCGGTGCATATTGGCGCGATACCTGGGGCATTGCCGCCAGTGATTGGCTATGTGGCAGCATTCGGCAGCATTGATGCCATGGCCCTGGCACTTTTTGCCATCCAGTTTTTGTGGCAGTTTCCGCATTTTTACAGCATATCGTGGCTGCTGGACGATGATTATCGGCGGGCAGGCCTGAAAATGAT
>CBDTVD010000324.1:0-2288 GCA_965363965.1 uncultured bacterium | reverse complement strand
TTATGTTCGGCACCCCTCTCTGAAGATCAGATAGGGGGACGGGGGAGAGTTGTCGCGCAATGAGCGATAGGCATCAAAGGCAAGCACAGGGTGCTTGCCCTACACCGTGCGGCACATTGGTAAGGAATATTGGGCTCGGCACCCCTCTCTGAAGATCAGAGAGGGGCACGGGGGAGAGTTGTAACACGGGGGGGATTGCGGGCTCAAAGCTGCAATGAGGGGTGCTTTGCCCCGCCGCAAATCTTTTCCCCCCCCAATACCTTTGCCCCATCATGACCACCGATAGCCCCAAGCGTGCCGCCCTCATTATCCTGGATGGCTGGGGAATTGGCGCGGCTGACCCCAGTGTAAATGCGATTGCGGCAGCCGATGTGCCGGTTTTCAGCCAGCTATGGGCCGAGTGCCCGCACAGCACCCTGAGCGCCAGCGGGGCCGATGTCGGCCTGCCAGAGGGCCAGATGGGCAACTCAGAGGTTGGCCACCTCAACATCGGGGCGGGCAGGGTGGTGCGCCAAATGCTGCCGAGGATAAACGCCGCTGCTGCCGAAGGCGAGTTCTTCAGCCACCCAGTGCTGCTTGAGGCCCTCAAGCGGCTCAAATCCGGCGGCGGCAAACTTCACTTGATGGGCCTGCTGAGCGATGGTGGGGTGCACAGCCACAGCCAGCATGCAGTCGCCCTTGTCGAGTGCTTTGCAAAGCTCGGTGCAGGCCCAGCCTATCTCCACATCTTCACCGATGGCCGAGACACCGACCCCAACGGCGGACTCGGCTATACCCAGGCACTCGAAACGGCGATAGGCCCCTACGGCGGAAAAATAGCCAGCGTCATCGGACGATACTATGCCATGGACCGCGACAACAGGTGGGCGCGGACGCAAAAAGCCTACAACCTGATGGTCAGGGGCCAGGGCGAGCAATTCGCCTCAGCCGCTGAGGCCATCAAAGCTGCATATGCAGCTGGCAAAACAGACGAGTTCATTGAGCCCGCCGTTATCACCACTGCCGATGGTTCCCCCACCGCCACCATCAGCGCGGGCGACACGGTGATTTTTTTCAACTTTCGCACCGATAGGGGCAGGCAGCTGACCAGTGCCCTCACTCAGCAGCCCTATCCACAGCAGAACATGGCCCCCGTTCACGATCTCCATTTCATCACCCTCACCCGATATGATGAGGGTTTCAAGGGGATTGATGTGCTGTTTGAAGAGGAGAACCTGATCAACACCCTCGGCGAGGTGGTGTCGGCGGCAGGGCTGACCCAGGTACGCGCCGCCGAGACTGAAAAGTATCCCCACGTTACCTTTTTCTTCAGCGGCGGCAGGGAGAAGCCTTTCGGTGGCGAGGCACGCATCCTGGCCCCATCCCCAAAAGTCGCCACTTATGACCTCCAGCCCGAAATGAGTGCCAATGAACTTACAGCGCAAGTGATTGAACATATAGAGCAATCACCGCCGAGTCTCCTGGTCCTCAACTACGCCAATACCGATATGGTCGGCCATACGGGCGTGCTGAGTGCAGGCATCAGGGCAGCCGAAACGGTGGATGCCTGCCTCGGGCAGCTGATGGAAGTGCTCAGTGCCCAGGGCTACAGCGCCGTCATCATCGCCGACCACGGCAACGCCGAACTGATGGTGAACCCCGATGGCAGCCCCAACACGGCCCACACCACCAACCCTGTCCCCATCATCCTCGCTGGCACCACTGGCCACAGCCTGCGCAGCGGCGGACGACTCGCCGACGTGGCACCCACGCTCCTCGCCCTGCTGGGGGTGGGCCAACCCACTGAAATGCAGGGAAATAGTCTGCTGCACCAAACATCGTAGGTTTGCAGGCCGTTACATCCCCTGTAACAAAAAGAGAAAATGGAACTGATAGGCGCAAAAATCCTGATTACCGGCGGCAGCAGCGGTATTGGCAAAGCAACTGCGCGCGTGCTGACAGAGGCTGGCGCCCGAGTGGTGATTACTGGCCGAAACAGCAAGCGGCTGGAAGAGGCCGCCAGCGCAGTGGGGGCCATTCCATACACTGCCGATGTAGCTGACCCCAGCGATGTAGAATACACCTATAAGTTTATTGCCGAGGAGCTGGGCGGGCTTGATGTGCTGATCAACAACGCCGGCTTCGGCACCTTTATTGGCGTCGAGCAGCTGAACTTCATGGATTTTCATAAGGTCTTCAGCACCAACGTATATGGTGCGGCCATGATGGGCAGCAGGGCCGCGCGGATTTTTCGTGAGCAGATGCATGGCAACATCATCAACATCGGCAGCACCGCCGCAGTCAAGGGC
>CBDTVD010000323.1:0-2318 GCA_965363965.1 uncultured bacterium | reverse complement strand
AACTCAGGACGCTGAAGAGCAACCGGCCAACGCCTACGCTTTCATTCGGGCTGTCGCCAGACATCCGAAAGCGGCCCAGCAGATATAGCCCCAGCAACGTGAACAGAACAATCCAGAAGACGAGGAAATACTCGCGCACCAGGATGCCCCAATGGAACACCAGGTCGGCGTTGCTGAGGAACTTGAGTGCAAGTGCCAGCTCTATGAATCCCAGGCTGACTTTGATGGTATTGAGCCATGAGCCTGAGCGCGGCAGCTTTTGCATCATCTGCGGAAAAATGGCGAACAGGGTAAATGGCAGGGCCAGGGCCAGGCTGAAGCCCAGCATGCCAATAATTGGCCCGATATATCCGCCGCTGGCTGCAATAACCAGCAGGTTGCCAATTATGGGCCCTGTGCAGCTGAATGAAACCAGTGCCAGCGTGAAAGCCATAAAAAAGATGCCGAGCAATCCGCCTTTGTCAGCACGATTGTCGCTGGCTGTGGTCCAGCTGCTTGGCAGTTTTATATCGAATGCCCCGAGGAAACTGAGCGCAAACACAAAGAATATCAGGAAGAAGGCGACATTGACATAGGGGTCGCTGGCAAATGCATTCAGAGCATCACTGCCAAAGAGCAGGGTGACCAAAAAGCCGAGTGTAACATAAATCAGCACTATTCCCATGCCGAAAAGCAGTGCATTGACAATGCTCCGTTTTTTGCCGGCGCCCTTGGTAAAAAAGCTCACCGTCAGCGGAATCATGGGAAAAACGCAGGGGGTTAAAAGGGCGAGGAATCCGCCGAGGAAAGCACCAAAAAACAGCGCCCAAAGGTCGGTGCCATCGGTTTGTTTATCCGCTTCGCTGAGGTATTCCGCCGGCGGAATAACTGCGGTGGTTTCAGCCCCTTTTTCAGGCACCGAATTCAGCCCCGCAGTGTCGTCTATCGCTGAAGGAAGCGGATCAGTGGCCGAAACTGAAGGCTCACCATCGGTGGTTGGAGTTTCAGGGTCAATGGCTGAGCCTGATTCTTCAGCGTATTTAACGGGAAATTTGAATTCAACTTCAGTCGGCGGCAGGCACATCTGGTCATTGCAGACCATGAACTCAACTGAGCCGCTGATTTCTTTGATGGGCTTGAGCAGTTTGACTTTTTGGACAAAACTGACAGTGTGCTCGAAAAAGAAAACATCCATTTCGAAGCTTTTGTCGAATTCCTTGTGCACTTTCCCCACCTCGGCCACCTTTCCCACAGCCTTATAGGCAGGGCTGGCATTCCAGCGAAAAGTGGTAGGCACAGGACCATCGTTGCTGGGCAGGTTCTGGCTATAGATGTGCCAATGGTCCTCAATAGCAGCCTTTGCAGTCAATTCCCATTCATTGGGTGCCTTCTCCACCTGGCTGAAACTCCATTTTACGGGGTCCTGTATCTGCGCCCAGGCAGGTGACAGAAAGCCAATCAGCAGC
Source organism: uncultured bacterium (assembly GCA_965363965.1). Classification (GTDB taxonomy): domain Bacteria; phylum Bacteroidota; class Bacteroidia; order CAILMK01; family CAILMK01; genus CBDTVD01. The sequence goes on along the minus strand of CBDTVD010000323.1, from coordinate 873 downwards.
AGAAAGGCAGACGTTGCCCTGATAAATTTCATCGGTTGATGTGTTTTATTTTGTATTGGCCCATATGGATGATGGCTGCTGGGGCTGGATGCTTCCCTGGTCTGGCAGGCTTGCAGGGGTGCCGATGGGCAGGTACTTTACCTTGAATGTCATTGGCATTTCCACTGGCGGCAGGCACATTTTGTCGTTACAGGCCATAAATTCAACTGAGCCTTTGATTTCAGAAATGGGCTTCAGCAGTTTCACTGTCTGCACAAAGGTGGCGGTTTTTGTGAAGTAAAGCACATCCATCTCGAAGTTTTTATCGAACTCTTTTTGCACCTTGCCTATTTCCTCCACTTTGCCCACAGCCTGGTAGGCATCATTGGGTTCCCATTTAAACGTGGTGGGGATGGGCCCGTCCTGGCTGGGCAGATTTTGGCTGTAGAGGTGCCAGCTGCTTTGGATGGTGGCACGGGCGGTAAGCTCCCATTCATTCGGTGCTTTTTCAACAGCACTGTAAGTCCATTTTATGGGGTCAGGCCCCTGGGCAGCCCCTGGCAATGCCAAGCTGACCATCAGCAGAAAAGCAAGAAGAGACCGAGTTTTTTTCATCATCATAGAATTTTTTTGCCAGTGCTTTCGCCCGCGGCGATAAATCGGGGCGGTGAAGATAGGCAGAACCAATTGAAAACAACAATCGTACAACAAAAAAATTCAGTGCGGGCAGGTGGCAGAGGCAACACAGGCCGAGATAAGGGAGTGCCCGCCTTTTGCCGAACTTTGCCAGCCCCTGACTGCCGAGATGGAAACCATTCGCCCGCACAATCTCACACTCACCAATACCCGGTCGCGAAAAAAAGAGCGATTTGAGCCGCTGCATCCTCCGCTTGT
>CBDTVD010000322.1:0-2336 GCA_965363965.1 uncultured bacterium | reverse complement strand
TCAGGTCCATCTGGCAGGCGGTGATGCCATCGGCTGTGCCGGTGATTTTAAAGTCCATGTCGCCCAGGTGGTCCTCGTCGCCCAGGATGTCGCTCAGCACGGCATATTTACCTGTTTCATCGCTGATGAGGCCCATGGCAATGCCGCTGACAGGCTTGGTGATTTTGATGCCTGCATCCATCAGGGCCATGGTGCCGCTGCACACGGTGGCCATGCTGCTGCTGCCGTTGCTTTCCAGGATATCGCAGGTGATGCGGACAGTGTAGGGATTGATTTCGACATCAGGCAGAACTGGTTTGAGGGCGCGGAGTGCCAGGTTGCCGTGGCCCACTTCTCTGCGGGCTGGGGCACGCTGGGGTTTTACCTCGCCCGTGCTGAAGCCGGGGAAGTTATAGTGCAGCAGAAACTTGTTATAGCCCTGATAAACTGCGCCATCAATCATTTGCTCATCATCGCTGGTGCCGAGGGTAACGCTGCTGAGTGCCTGCGTTTCGCCACGGGTAAAGATGCTGCTGCCGTGTACGCGGGGCAGCACATCAGTCTCGCACCAGATGGGCCTGATGTCGCTCAGTCCCCTGCCATCCAGGCGGGTGCGGTCATCCAGCACCATTCGGCGCACGCGCTCCTTGGTGAGTTTTTTATAGATTTTTTTAACGCGGGCAATGTCCTCTTCGGTGGCTTCTTCTGGCAGGGTGGCCAGGTGGTCGGTCAGGATGGTTTTGAAACGCTCGCTGCGCTCATCCTTGCCGAGGGCGCCTTTGGCTACTTCATAAATTTTATCTTCGAAAGTTCCGCGCAGGGCAGCTGTCTGCTCGCTGAGGTCTTCGGCTGGCTCATGGGCGCGTTTTGGCTTGCCGCACTGGGCGCGCAAATCAAGCTGGGCCTGGCACTGCATCTTGATGGCATCATGTGCCACTTTGATAGCCTCAAGCATTTCTTCCTCGCTCACTTCTTTCATCTCACCTTCAACCATGTTGATATCGGTGAGGCTTCCGCTGACCATTATTTCGAGTGTGGCGGTTGTGATCTGCTCGATGGTGGGGTTAACCACAAACTCGCCGTCAATTTTTGCCACGCGCACCTCACTGATAGGCCCCTGAAAAGGGATATCGCTGATGGTGAGTGCGGCACTGGCGGCCAAGCCGGCCAGGCAATCGGGGGCAATTGATTTATCGCTGCTGAGCAGGGTTACCAGAATCTGTACGTCGTGGTGATAATCATCAGGGAACAGGGGGCGCAGGGCGCGGTCAATCAGTCGGCTGGTCAGCACTTCGTGGTCACTCAGTCGGCTCTCGCGTTTCATGAATCCGCCAGGGAATCGGCCTGTGGCCGCGTATTTTTCAACGTAATCAACTGTCAGGGGGAGGAAGTCGGCACCGGCACGGGCCTCTGCACTGGCCACTGCGGTGCCCAGCATCACTGTGTCGCCGATTGTCAGCAGCACTGCACCATTCGCCTGGCGCGCCAGCTTACCCGTTTCCAGCGTGATGGTGCGGCCGTCGGGCAATGGCACCAGCTGGGTATAGCTTGTGGGTTTTGTCATTTATTTATGCTTGGTATATTGTGTTAAATTTTGTCTGTAGGAAAATAATAGGCAGATAAAGGGGGGATTTGCATGCGCTGCTGCTGATGGTTGCCCAGGTGGGCGACCTAACTGGCCCGACCGCGGCCCCTTTAAACAAAAAAGGCGAGATCTTCTTCAGCCCCCTGATCCTTTTGCCAAGGCCCCTTTTTGAAAAAATTGAGTGTGATTGGCAGAGAATTTTTTTAACGCAGGGGCGAAGAGTGAAGTCGCCTTTGATGGATCAGTCAGCCTGGGTGCCCCCCTTTGTGCTGATGGGTGGGTGTGTTGGTGCTCATCGGCCTGTTGGCTGGCCCGCTGGCTTATTTACGGATGCCAAGTTTCTGGATGATGTCGCGATAGCGGAATACGTCTGTTGCCATCAGGTAGTTCAGCAGTTTGCGGCGCTTGCCCACCAGTTTCAGCAGGCTGCGCTGGGTGTTGAAATCCTTGCGGTGAATTTTGAGGTGCTCTGTCAGAAAGCTGATGCGTTTGCTGAACAGGGCAATCTGGCTTTCGGCGCTGCCAGTGTCGGTTTCGTTTCCGCCAAACTCGGCGAAAATGCTCTTTTTGCGTTCGGTGTCGAAGTACATTCGGCTGGGTAGATTCTGTTTCTTGGTGTCTGTAAACCTTGCAGCTCCGTGCCGAATTGCCTGCACTAAATGCAGATAATCAACGGCTGAGCCAGGCACTCGGGTGCCCTATGCCGCGCAAAGATACGCTGAAAATGCGGGCGATTGGTGGTGCTTTAGTCCGCTTTGCCCCGTTCTTGCAT
>CBDTVD010000321.1:0-2341 GCA_965363965.1 uncultured bacterium | reverse complement strand
TGAGTATCCAATCGTCACCATCCTGGGTGGCCACAGTGCTCATGTTGCCGGCATCACTGCCTGTGTTGGGCTCGGTCAGGCCCCAGGCGCCAATCCACTCTCCGCTGGCCAGTTTTGGCAGCCACTCGCGTTTTTGCTCTTCATTGCCGAATTGCAGGATATGCCCTGTGCAAAGCGAGTTATGCGCCGCCAGGCTGAGGCCGATGCTGGGGTCAACCTTTGTAACCTCTACTATCGCCGCGATGTACTCAAAATAGCCGAGGCCGCTGCCGCCGTATTCTTCGGGCACCAGAATGCCCAGCAGGCCAAGTTCGCCCATTTCCCTGAAAACGTCCACGGGGAAATGCTGCGCCTCATCCCACTCCATCACATGGGGGGCGATGCGGCGCTGGGTAAAATCTTTTACGGTCTCGGCAATGAGAGCGACTGTTTCGGGCTGATTAAAATCCATATAGATATGATAGCGGGAAGAAAGAAAGGGGGGGCAAAGTTACCGCTGGCATTTGGCCTGGGGTGTAGTGGCCCATCATATTTAGCCAATGAAACAATAATCTGATGCCCCATAAATTTCACCTTCCATGGGCACCCCTGGCAGGTGGGCAGCCAACTAACATCATAAACCATATGAAACCGCAGGCGAAGGAGGGGCCGCCCACATCAATCGTGCCGAAAAAAAACTTGAATTTTCCAGCACCAATCCGCTTATTGTGGCTTATGTTTGCAGGGCCATAAAGGCAAAAAATAAAACCATGCATAGTTCAACCAAAGTGTTTACACACACACACACACGTCGGTCCTAAAAATGGATCGTTTCTGCTAACAACCTTGGTAGCCCTGCTGCTGATGTTTACAACGAGTCTGCAAGCGCAGGAGACAAACTGTTCTCAACTTCCCTCAGCATATGCCGCTGTTGATGAATCTACTTCTCCAACAGTTGAAAAGCCAACTGTTGTAAAGGGTTGTTCGCTTTCCGACCAGTTCAGAATGGGAAATAATTTCAGATGCCGGATATGTTGTCAGTTTAGTCCAAATTGGCAACCGTATAAGAAGTGCGGCAGCGAGCTATGTGAAGGTACTGGCCAATCTGGTTTCTGCTCACCTTGCGTCAACATCATGAACAGGCCAGGTCATCCGGGTGAATATGAACTCACCTTCGCAAAAACAAACCAGGTATTCTACATTACGGACTGGTATGCGGTCAATTCTGCTGACGGATATGTTGACCTTTTTGTAATCTTCGTCCCCTAAGCACCTTCGGAAAATGACCATATCCAAAATTATAGTGAGGGCATTTGCCCTCGCTATTTTTCTTTCTTTTACCTGTGATGCATTTGGCCAATCGGCGGCACGCGTGGCAGATTCCGTCATTTCACCAGGTTATGTTTTCCTCACCCAACTGAGCAAAACTATGGATTTGGCGAGATTTAATGTTTCATATTCAGGCTCCCCAACTTTTCGGGAACATGGGTTGCAGCCATCTACTGGTGGCCTCTCGGCAATGCTGCATGTCAATGATGGCACACTTAATCAGACACCATACGTTTTCTTCGAGAACTATTGCAGCCCATTAATTGGCAAAGAAACACATTTTGTATTGAATGCTTCCACCCCAAATTTAACAATTGGCAGCAAAACTTTCCCCATTGCCCAGGATGGGCTGTATTCAGTCCCGGTTTCTGCGGATGGCGAGGTTTTGAACTTAAATTCCATTCTGTTGCTGAGTGCAAATACTGGTATTCTTCAATTCGGATCCTCTGCTTTTTTTGGTCAGCAGCAAATTATTTCAGTAGGCCTTCGGGGAAATGGCACTGTAGGCAATCAGACTATCACCTCGCTCAAAGACAAATTAAGGCATGGGCTGATACAAACCCATCCAGAGGTTAAACTTTTGGATACTTCGCTATCCACGAAGCGGGCCCAATATTTAGCTATGGCCCTTACTGAAAACATGTTGATTGCAGGCGGGAATTTTGCCGACACACTCTGGCAAGGTGGCCGAGTATTTAAACACGACAATTTTTTGGATGCAGACGACTGCTTTCTGGGTTCGTTTGATTTGGAACAAAAGAAATATAAATGGTTCAAAACCATTACCACAGAGGGCAGCGATAATCTGTCGAGAATAGTTGTTGACCAGGGAGGTAGCATTTATGTGTGTGCCGAACTCGGCGGCGGCGACAGTTTCAGATATGACGGCAAAACTTACCCACTTGAAAACGGGCCAAACATTGTTATAAAATTGGATAAGGATGGAAAATTTTTGTGGCATCAGGGCATTGAAAGCAAAGGATACCTTGGCTTTTCAAACCTGATTTTTCAAGAGGGCATCTTGCTTGTTTCA
>CBDTVD010000320.1:0-2344 GCA_965363965.1 uncultured bacterium | reverse complement strand
ACGCCAGCCGACCCTATGACCAAACGCGGGACGGCTTTGTGCTGGCCGAAGGCGCAGGCGCACTCATACTCGAGTCGCTCGAACATGCCCAGGCACGGGGAGCGCGCATTTATGCTGAACTTGCAGGGAGCGGCCTTTCGGCTGATGCCTATCACATCACCGCTCCCCACCCCGAGGGGCTGGGTGTGAAACTGGTGATGAACCGCGCGCTGGAAGATGCCGACATGCAGCCCAGCGACATTGATTACATCAACACCCACGGCACCAGCACTCCCCTCGGCGACATCGCCGAGCTAAAAGCCATCGAGGCCGTGTGGGGCGATGCAATCGGCAAACCTGCCATCAGCAGCACCAAAAGCATGACGGGCCACCTGCTGGGGGCCGCTGGCGCCATCGAGGCCATCGCCTGCATCATGGCCATTGAACAGGGAATAATTCCCCCCACAATTAACCACAAAGTGCCAGACCCTGAAATTAACCCAGCCCTCAACTTGGTGTTTAACACCGCTTTGCGCCAGCGAGTGGATGTGGCCATGAATAATACATTCGGTTTCGGCGGGCACAATGTGTCCTTGATTTTCAAACGCTTTTCGGCCTGAAAATTCCCGCATTGTTAGGTCGTATCCCGACCCTCGACCGTGAGTCGAAATACCGCAGAAAACTCGAGAAGCTGCTGGGGTTTACACCTGACAATGTCCGGCTTTATCGGCAGGCATTCACCCATAAAAGCCACACTGAGCATACCCATCACTTTTACAGCAATGAGCGGCTTGAGTTTCTGGGCGATGCCGTGCTGAGCCTGGTGATTGGTGAATACCTTTTCAGGAAATACCCCGACCAGAACGAGGGCTTTATGAGCCAGTTGCGCGCCAAGGTGGTCAACCGAGAGTTTTTCAACAACCTCGGTTATAAACTCGGCCTTGATTTGTGGCTGCTTCGGAGTGCCTCGCTGGAAAAAGAAGGCGATGTAAGCCCCACCCTGGTTGGCAACGTCTTCGAGGCCCTGTTCGGTGCCATTTTCCTCGACAAAGGTTATAAAATGTGCCTCCGATTCTTCGAGCGGGTGGTGCTGGTGCATCACCTCGATCTCGACAGCCTCCAGCGCTCAGTCAGCAATTATAAAAGCATCCTGCTGGAATGGGCCCAGAAAAACGGCCACTCAGTCGAGTTCAGGATTGCTTCAACCGGCCGGGAAGGCTATGCCCTGATTTTCCACATCGACTGCATGGTGGATGGCATTGCCTGTGGCCACGGCAGCGAGGTGAAAAAGAAAAAGGCCGAGCAGCAGGCAGCCAAAGAAGCACTCGAGTTCTGGGAAATCAAACAGCGCTCCGCTGAGGCCTGACGCAGCCGTTATCGCTGGCTGTCAGCGTATCCGAATACTTTCACCAGGATGGGTGAAACCCTCGCGGCCACATTGTTCCTGATTTCCGCTTCTTCCTCTGCCAGTTTGATGAACAGGCCATCAAGTGCCTTGTTGGTGGTGTATTTCACCAGGTCGGTTTCCACCTTCTGCACTCCGGGGATTCGATTATAAGTAGTCGTCAGGTCGCTCCAGTATTTGGTAGCCTGAAACTTGTCCAATGACGCTTTGATTTTCGGGCTGAATGCATTGTACAAGCCATCCGTAGTCTTTCCTTTAAAGTACATTGTCGCAGCATTGCTCTGGCCGAATAGGATGTTTTTGCCATCTGTCAGCGTCATGCTGGTGATGGCATTCACAAAAATGGGTTTGGCCTCTGCTGCCGCGTCCTCGGCACCCCGATTCATCCGAGTAACGAATTCATCCACCTGGCTGCCCAAGCCCAGCTGACGCGCCTTGTCGGCGACTTTCTGCACCTCTGGCGGAAAGGGGATTTTGAACTTGGTGTTGAGGTATCCGCCTTCCTTGTTCAAGAAACTGACAGCATCGCCTGTGCCGACTTTCAGGGCCTCCTTCAATCCCTGCACAATTTCACTTTCAGTGGGCGGGCTGAGCGTTTTTCCAGCCTCGCCAGCCACTTCCTGCAGCACATCACAGGCCGAAAAACTGCCGGCCAGCAGCAGGGCAATCATTATCTTTTTCATCATTGGGATTGTAGCCGAACAACGACCTTTGCCTGCAGTGAGTTCAAAACCCAAGCCAATGCCCCATGTCCTCATCGTGGGCGGAGGTATCGCGGGCACACTGATGGCATGGCAGCTCCAGAAAAGGGGATGCACGTTTCACTTGATAGACAATGCCAACCCATTTAGTGCCAGCCGGGCTGCGGGGGCAATGCTGAGCCCCATAGGCGGCAGATTGATGGCTCCTGCACATCGCCTTGATGAATACTGGCCCGCCGCACTGGAAACTTACCTCGAA
>CBDTVD010000319.1:0-2345 GCA_965363965.1 uncultured bacterium | reverse complement strand
AAATTTTAAAGCAGTTGGAAATTCTACACCGTCGCAGCTGCTTGAAATGTGGGAACTTTTGCGGGTCCACAGTGAAGCCTCCGCCAAACTGGCCGACAGCATGGATAAATTGAAAACCAGCCAGCAGAAATACAGTTTTTATCAAAGGCAGCCAGCATTGAGCAAGGCGCTGGAAGCCAAAAAAACCAAGGACTTGAGTGCCTTCATCCGCAAAGTGGATACATCATTTGTGGCTATGCTGGCTGCACAGTATCTCGATCCCGAGCCTAACCTCGACTTGCTGGAAGAGGTGGAAAAAAAGTTTCGCAAATACAGCTATACTGAATATTACAAAGCACTGAAAGAGCGGATTGACGTATATGCTCCATTGGCCATAGGCCGCACTGCCCCAGAAATAAGGGTACCTGATGTCAACGGAAAAGAACTCACCCTCAGCAGCCTTAGGGGACAGTGGGTGCTGGTTGATTTCTGGGCAAGTTGGTGCGGACCATGCCGAAAAGAAAATCCTAACGTTTTGGCCCTGTATAAAAAGTACCATCCCCAGGGATTTGAAATTTTTGGCGTCTCACTCGATAACAACAAGGGGCAATGGCAGGAAGCCATCCAAAAGGATGGCATAGATTGGGTTCATGGGTCTGACCTGCTGGGCTATCAATCTGCTCCCGCACAGCTTTACGTCGTCAATGCAATTCCTTTCACCGTGTTAATCGACCCTCAGGGGAAAATTGCCGCAAAGGGGCTCAGGGGCCCAGCACTGGAGCAAAAACTTGCACAGGTATTCAAAAAATGAATCAGGCTGATTCAAAGCCTATGCAGCCCAAGTTTCCACCAATTGGAGACATTGTTCTGTTTGAAGACGAGAACATCATTGTGCTTAACAAGCCAGCGGGCCTAGCCACTGAAACTGACAATGAGCCAGGCGCGCGATCGTTAAAGGACAGGCTGAAAATTTGGGATGATTCCATCCAGCTTTGCCACCGGCTGGATAAGGGAACCACAGGTGCACTGATTGGAGCCAAGTCAAAGAAGTGGTACACCACCATTTCTGCTTTGTTTTTGAAGCGGGAGATTACCAAGGTTTATCATGCCCGGGTACCAGCAGGCCGACAATTTTCAGCAGATAAAATTGACCTGCCGATTTTGAAGACCGGTACCGGCCGTGCAAAAATCGACAAGGCCGCAGGCAAGCCAAGTTCAACGGTAGTTACAACCATAGAGCAATTCAGGCACCTGCAGTTGATAGAGGCAATCCCTTTGACAGGCCGATTTCATCAAGTGAGGGTCCATATGTCAGCAGTAAACAGTCCATTGGCAGGTGATGTGCTTTATGGCGGAAAAATCCAGATGCTTTCTGCATGGAAGCGCCGGTATAATGTTCAGCGTGATACTGAGGAATTACCCATCATCTCTCGGCCAGCCTTACATGCATATTCACTAACACTGCCGTATCAAGATGGCGAAATACTCAGGGTGGAGGCTCCTTATCCAAAAGATTTCAGAGCAGCGCTGACAGCGCTGAGGAAATACGACAAGATTTAAAACTGTCTTGGCACTAATAGAAAAAGCCCCTGCTGATCAATCAGCAGGGGCTTTTATTATTGTGACCCTGGCTTAGCCAGGTAGCATTATTCGACTACCAGTTTTTGGGTCTGGACCGAATTGCCAGCACGGAGGCTGACCACGTACATCCCCTTGGCAAATTCTTGCGTGTTCAGGGTGATTTGATGGCTGCCTGCTGCCCTGCTTGAGGTTTCCGTGTAAACAGAGCGGCCGCTCAGGTCTGTCAGCGTCAGCGTAACTTCACTCTGCTCTCTTAACTCAAAGCCAACATTGGTTTGGGCAGAGGCTGGGTTTGGCCAGGTGCCGAACACGGCGATGGGTCCTTCTTCCAGGCCAGTCAGGTTAAACAAGGCAACATTGCCATCCTGGGTTACCAGCATCATTGCGGCAGCTGGGCCATTTTTGTTTAGGCTTGGCTTATAAAACCCTGAGGTGATGACATAGGCAATTCTCTTTTTATAATTGGTGAAGTTCACCCAAAAATTAATGAGGCGGTCATTCAGGTCAGTTTGGTTAGAGCCACCAATCCACAGGGAAATCTGCTGGTTGGTGGTGGCGTTACCGTGGAACCCAGCAAACCTGTTAAATTCTGACCCGCTCCAAATGGTTGCATCACCATTTGTCCAATCGGACTTTGGCAGGTCCGTGATTCCCTGAACTGTTACAAAAGAGGCAGTGCCAGCTGGGGCTGTGGCATCAGTGGCTGCAACACCTACAATCAAACCTTGAAGAAAGATGGGCAAACCTGAAGGATTTGGCTCATAATCCTGAACATTGTTGTCAGC
>CBDTVD010000318.1:0-2377 GCA_965363965.1 uncultured bacterium | reverse complement strand
AAACTCAAAGCCATAGGCGAGGCTCCGCTCATTCTCTATCGCCGAGGAAAACCGCTCCAGCCAAACGGCCCCGCTATCGCGATTGTAGGAACACGCAAATCCACCGAGCGCGGCAATGACATCACCGCCCGCATCGTCGAGGATATGGCACATGCAAATCCCCTGATTGTCAGCGGGCTGGCGCATGGAATCGACGGCGCTGCCCACAAGGCTGCACTCGCCAATGGGCTTACCACCATTGCCGTTGTCGGCCACGGACTGAGTTATCTGTACCCTGCGGGGCACCGAAAACTCGCTAAAGAAATTGAAGGCCAGGGCGCTTTGCTCACCGAGTATCCCCCATTTGTGCCGCCCGACCCCGATTATTTCCCCGCCCGCAACCGAATTGTCGCAGCCATGTGTGATGCCGTCCTGGTAATAGAGAGCAAACGTGAAGGCGGCGCCATGATTACCGCCCAGCTCGGCTTTGATTATAATCGAGAGGTGATGGCCGTACCAGGCCGAGTGGAAGACACGTATTCCCTTGGCTGCAACCTGCTCATCAAAACCGAACGCGCCCGACTGGTGGAGTCTGGCAAGGACATACTGGAGTATCTGAATTGGGATGCCAGTGGCAAGGCTGCACCCAAAATGGTGATTGAGCTGGAGGAAAGTGAACGGGTGGTGGTTGAAGTGCTCCGCGGCCATGCCTCACTTGATTTCGACAGCCTGAGTTTTTCCACGGGCTATGACCCATCAAGCCTGGCGATGCTTTTGCTGGCATTGGAAATGAAAAACGCCGTACAATCTTTGCCAGGCAGGCAATACCGGCTCAATTCCAGATTATGAATTTCCATTTCCGCAAAATAGCCATTGCTGCGCTATTGCTGGGCACCCTTGCCTTCAGTGCCGCTGAGCCAGGGGCTGATTACCCGAAAAACATCATCGTCATCATTGGTGATGGAATGGGGCTCAGCCAGGTAAGCCTCAGCGTGATTGATGAAGCCGGCCGAAGCGTTTTCAGCCAATTTCCGCACATCGGCCTGATGACCACGCACTCAGCAGATGAACTGATAACCGATTCAGGTGCGGGTGCCACAGCAATCAGCACAGGCAAAAAAACAAAAAACGGCCGAATAGGCAAAGATGCAAGCGGCGCCGATGCCAAAACATTGCTGGAGTATGCCCATGCCCAGGGAATGAAGACCGGCCTGGTGGCCAGCAGCAGCATCACCCATGCCACACCTGCAGCTTTTGCCGCCCATGTGATGGACAGGAATGACGAGTATGAAATCGCCCGCCAATACCTGGGGATGAACATTGACATGCTGATTGGCGGCGGCGAAAAATTCTTCGTCAATCGCCCCGATGGCCAGCATCTGCTCGATAGTTTTATGGCCCGTGGCTATACGCTGGTTGAAAAAGGAAAAAAACTGGATAAAGCATCCGGAGCATCCAAAATTCTCGCTCTGCTTGCTGACGAGGGGCTGGCCCCTGCACCCAAAAGAAAGGATGTGATGCCCACTGCCGCAGTCGTGGCCATGCGCAGCATGTCGCACACCAAATCAGGATATTTTCTGATGGTGGAGGGAAGCCAGATAGATTGGGCAGGCCATGCCAACAATTTCACCTGGATGCAGTATGAGCTCCAGGATTTCGAGAACACCGTGCGGGCCATACTGGCAGAAGCAGGGCCCAACACCCTGGTCCTGATTCTGGCTGACCATGAAACAGGCGGCTTTGCCATCAATGGCGGCAGCCTGAAAGATGGCATCATCCCCGGATGGACAACAAAAAAGCACACCGCCACCTTGTTACCCGTGTTTGCCAAAGGGCCAATGGCAGACCAATTTTCAGGAATGTTTGACAACACCGAGGTTTTCAGCAAGCTGCTGCCCATGATAAAGGCCCGCCCAATAGATTTAAGCCAAAATGACAACATGGTTCCTTTGCGCCTTCCCAGCCGCACTCGTCCTGCTAAGCGCTAAACACCTCTATCGCGATAAGCCGTGGATGGCCAAGTATCGCACTTGGGTTGATGTGCTGCTTTTTTGCAGCGTGCTCAGTTTGCCGCTGAGCCATTTCTGGCAGCGGGGGCAGCGATTGGGCATTGTGGCTGTCAGCCTGGCTGGCCTGGGCCTGGGCAAATTTGCCTACGACAACCGAGCCCAGAAATCCCATGAAAATCTCGACGGCGAGCAGGGGGGATAATTTCCCGCGCTTGCTTACCTTTGCAAACCTTTTTTGGCGAGATAGCTCAGTCGGTTAGAGCGTAGGATTCATAACCCTAAGGTCACGGGTTCAACTCCCGTTCTCGCTACACCCTTTGCCAGCGATTATTGGCAAACGGCGGGAGATGCCGGTGGGCACCCACACACTCTCCCATTTACTCTTGATA
>CBDTVD010000317.1:0-2377 GCA_965363965.1 uncultured bacterium | reverse complement strand
CCCTCCCCGCCGGCCTCTACTTCCTCCGCCTCCGCGGCACCCTCGGCACCACCATTGCCGGCAAGGTGGCCGTGCGGTGATGTGCGGCGGTGCATTAAAAAAACCGTGATGTGGTCTCCGCCCTGCAGGTTTACTTTCGTGGCTGAGCAATGGCCCACCACCACAATCACCTCAGCCACGCCGAGCGTCTGCCGCAGACCTACAGCAGGGCCTATGTGCTGGGCATTGCCTTAAACCTGGGCTATGTTGCAGTCGAGCTGATTTATGGCTATTGGATTGATTCCGTCTCGCTGATTTCTGATGGCATGCACAACCTCAGCGATGTACTGGGGCTGGTGCTCAGCCTCGTCGCATTTCTGCTGATGACCCGCCAGCCCAGAAAGCGCTTTACTTATGGCTACGGCAAAACCACCATCCTGGCCGCCTATCTTAATGGACTGCTGCTGCTGGGCATGTGCATATTCATCGGTATCGAGGCTATTCACAGGTTCCAGAACCCTACCCCTGTGCCCAGCCTGACTGTCGCCCTGGTGAGCGGAATCGGCGTATTGGTGAACACGGGCACAGCCCTTCTCTTCCTGCGCAGCCGGAAAACGGAGCTCAATGCCCGCAGCGCTTACCTCCATATGGCTGCCGATGCACTGGTCTCTGCAGGTGTGGTGGTTTCAGCCCTGCTGATGTATTACACGGGCTGGTATCTGCTCGATCCCATCATGAGCATCGTCATCCTCACAGTTATCGGTGTCGGCTCCGTCAATCTCTTCAAGGAGGCCACAACCCAAATCCTCGATGCAGCGCCCCTGCACATCCCCATTGATGAAGTCGAAAAGTCAATCCTCGCTACACCCTCTGTCGCTGGCCTCCATGACCTCCATATCTGGAACATCACCACCGAGAAAGTCGCCTTGACTGCCCACCTGTTGGTCGAACCGGATTTCGACCGCACGGAGGGCCTCGATGGACTCCACGCTCTCCTCACCGAGCGGTTCGGCATCAGTCAAACTACCCTCCAACTCGAAGACCTCGCCCAGCCTGCCGAACAATGCGAACTTTAACCCTTGCCCTCGCCCTCTTGGTGGCGAGCATTGCCCATGCCCAGCCCCTCCGCTGGCACACCGAACTGGAAGGCGACATATCAGCCCTTGCCCTCATAAAATCAGATGACGGAAACTGGTGGATGGGCGGATACTTTCGAGATACCCTCTGCCGCAACCATCAATTCTTGGCGGCAAGCGATGGTTCTGAAGATGGCTTTGTTGCCGTTTTTTCTGCCACAGGCCGCCTGCTTGCATTCAACCCCATTTCAACAGAAGGGAACGACAGAATCAATGCCCTGATCGCCGCAGCCGATGGGCATGTGTATGCGGGCGGATATGCCTGCGATGGACTCGACCCTGGCCCATTCGTCATTTCCTCAACCGACACCATCCACTCCCTGGGAAGTGCTGAAGGCATACTCCTCGATTTTTCCTCACCCTCTTCCTGGAGGGTATCACGGGTGCTGTCAGGTTCAGGTTATGATTATTTTGTTGCCCTTGCCCCCAGCCCCAGCGGGGGCTGCCTGGCGGCTGCCAACACCAGTTCCATTTCCTCGGCCAATTATCTATGGAGATGCTGGCTTTTTGGGCTCGGCGAAAAGGGGACTGACAGCCTATTGCTCGGCGGCCCTGATAACACCCTCATCAAGTTTATTGCCCCCAATGAGGATGGGTATCGATTGGCGGGCATGTTCAATGGCCATTTAAAACTGGAAAACTCCCAGATTTCTGCCACAGGTGTACTCAATCTTTGGGCCGCTGATATCCGCACCGATGGCAGCCTCCTCAGTCTGTACTCGGCAACAGGAACCACTAAAAATGACATCCTTGTGCCAGCAGGATTTCTTTCAGGCAATGATATCGCCCTCGATTTCAAAGGAGATATTCAAACAGGGAGCATCACAACCCTCGGCGACAATACCTATAACCTCACGGTGCTGCGGAGCACCGGAATCAGCCTTTTGCCTCGGTCAGCCTGGTTGCTGAAAGGCAGCCAGCGATGGCTCAGCAGCTCAGGGCATTGGGCCGCCCTCAGCAGTTCACAGCCGGTGGAATTAGATGGGCAGGCCGTTGGCCAAAACGGCTCAGCTTTTTCGCTGGTGAGGTTTAATGACTTCGGCAAAGTAGATTCTTCATTCTCAGTTTGGGGCTTTCGAACCAATCCAGTGCTGTGCTTCAATTCGGCCCTCGCAATCGCGATGCCTCACGATTCGGGCAGTCTATACATGGGCAGCCAGTTAATCGCCAAGCCAAACAAAAAAGGCCTGACCCTGGTACTGTTAGCCGATTGCAAGCCCCTGCCGATGCCAACTGCGATGAGCCTGTGCAGCGACACCCCT
>CBDTVD010000316.1:0-2386 GCA_965363965.1 uncultured bacterium | reverse complement strand
CCCTGGTCATTCATCACCACAACCACCGAAAATGTCAGCTTATCTTCATTCGGCCTTAGGCTGCATAAATCATTGCTGAGTTTTTCGGGCAGCATCGGCACCACCCTATCCACCAGATAAACTGAAGTGCCACGGGCAAGCGCCTCTTTATCAAGGATTGTGTTCTCCTTCAGATAATGGCTCACATCCGCAATATGCACCCCAATTTCCCACAGCCCAGTGCCAGCGGGGCGAATGCTCAGTGCATCGTCGAAATCCTTGGCATCAATGGGGTCTATGGTAAAAGTAGGCACCCCCCTAAAGTCCCATCGGCGGGCGACTTCCTCTTCAGTTATGCCAGCATCAATGTGCTCAGCAAAGTTTTCCACTTCTTTGGGAAAGTCAAGCGGCAAACCGAATTCTGCAAGAATAGCATGCATTTCGGCATGGTGTTCCCCAGGCTGGCCCAAAATGGCCGTTACTTCACCCTGCGGCCGTTTGGCTTCACCCTCCCATGATCTGAGGGTAACAATCACCTTCTGCCCGTGCTTTGCTCCCCTCAATTTATCGAGTGGGACCATTATGTCAACTGGCATTTTCCGACTGTCAGCAATCAAAAATGCACGATGATTATGCACTTCAATCACCCCAGGGAATTGAGTTGTTCTGCGCTCTACAATTTCTACCACTTTGCCTTCCTGTCGCCTTCCATCTCCGCGCCGCCGCGTAAGTTCTATTTTCACCCTGTCACCTTGCAGTGCATGGCCAAGGTTGTCCTTTAAAATGAATACGTCTTCCTCGAAACCAGGGATAACTGCGTATCCATTTCCGCTGCGGTTCAGGTCCACTATTCCCTCAAGAAACTCATCCTGATTCTTTCCTTGAAAATTACCTTCGGCCTGTTCTTCAAGCTGGCCATCGGCAATCAATTCACTCATGGCTTTCAGAAGCATCTGCTGCTCAGCATGTGCATGCAGGCCAAGCTCTTTGGCAATCTGCTTTTGATTGAATGGGGTGCCTGGGTGGCTGCGCATGTAATTCAGCAGCGAGCTTTTGATCGATCTTTTATTTCGGATTGCCATATGGCTGGATGAATGGTTGAGGTGGGTTTGGCTGCCGAGCAAAAAATTAGCTGCCAACGCACAAAGTTGCACCACAGCGGATGCCCTTTCCTGTGGATAAACGCAGCGGTGCCATTCTGGTTGTTAACAATCGGGTTTGGATTTTGGCCATGGCTATGGTTACTTTTGATGTTTGGCTAACACTGCACATGCAATGAATAGACTTTTAACTGCTTCAATATCATTGCTTTCAGCCCTGCTTCTGCATCCGGGGGAACTGGCAGCACAGGGCGTGGAAACTGTTGGCAAAGCAACCTATTATGCCGACAAGTTTAACGGGAGACGCACTGCCAGCGGCGAGCGATTTTGCCAGGACAGCCTGACTTGCGCGCATAAAACCCTGCCATTTGGCACCATGGTAAAAGTAACCAACCTCACCAACCATAAATCAGTTGTCGTCAGGGTAAATGATCGAGGTCCTTTTAAACAGCCGCGAATCATTGACTTATCCAAGTCTGCCTCGGCTGCAATTGGCGGGGTGAAACCCGGAATTGTTACTGTCAGCCTTGAGGGTATTGATGAACCAGGTGGATATTCATCTGATACGGCTGGCAGCTATGCCGTGCAGATCGGTGCGTTTCGGGAGCTGGCCAATCTAAACCGTGCAAGTGATACACTTAAAAAATGGGGATACAGCGATCTGCACATCATGGAAGTTGCCAGTGAAAAGGGGACAATATACAGACTCATCGTTGGCCCATATGGCGAATTATCAGCTGCAGAAGAAAACTTGAGTGCACTCCGCCGCAGGAAATACTCAGGATGCGTTGTCAGCTACCGTTAAATTCATCCTTACGGAAAGCAGTCTATCGCTTAGCAATTTTTTGCTTGAGTTCTTTCCTGGCAAAATGTATCCTGCTCTTTACAGTACCTATCGGCAGCGTAAGGTGTTCAGCAATTTCGTGATATTTGAAACCTTGATAATGCATCAGGAAAGGGGTGCGATAATCTCTGTTCAATTTTTCAATGGCATCCGTAATGTCGTTGACTGCGATATTCATCTCGCCCACGTTTATGGTGCTGTTGGCAGTGGAATTTAAGTAATGCTCATTTTGCGAGGAATCCATAATCAGGTTCCGCTTCACCTTCCTCCGGTAATTATTGATAAATATATTCTTCATGATGGTATACAGCCAGGCTTTCAGGTTGGTGCCAGCCGCATATTTATCCTCGCAGCTGAGGGCACGAAAAACTGTTTCCTGCAGCAAATCCTGCGCATCATCATCATCGCGTGTCAAACTCAAGGCAAATGGCCTCAGGCTGTAAGAGTATTTGGTAACGAGTTC
>CBDTVD010000315.1:0-2400 GCA_965363965.1 uncultured bacterium | reverse complement strand
GATTTGCGCCCTGGGATGACAGGGCTCTACATGCAGCTGATGGAAAAAGAACTCCGCTTTGTGGCAACCGACGGAAACAGGCTGGTGATGTACAAGTCCTTCGGCATTGCCATTGAAAAAGAGGACAATGTGCTGCTGCCCCGAAAATTGCTCAATCTGCTGAAAAACAGCCTCCCCAGCACTGAGGAGCCTATTGCAATAGAGTACAGCAAGCTCAATGTCCGCTTTGTGATTGATGACCTTGAAATTGTAGGCCGCCTGATTGATGAGCGTTTCCCCGATTATCGGGCAGTGGTCAGCCCTGAAACGCCGAACAAACTCACACTCGATTGCGAGAAAATGCTCCGCACCCTAAAGCGCACCATGATATATGCCAACAAAACCACTAACCAGGTGCGGCTGAAAATCACCGGCGACAATGTGCAGGTGAAAGCTGAGGACACCCTCTATAACAATGAGGCTGTGGAAACAATCAAATGCGATTATGACGGCGAGGACATGGAAATCGGCTTCAATGCCCGATACCTCATTGAAATGCTCAGCATTGTCGAAACGCCGGAAGCGGTACTCAGCATGAGCGAGCATAACCGCCCCGGTGTGCTGACCCCTACCCAGCAGGGCAATGATGAAGAACTGATGATGCTGCTGATGCCGATTGTCATCAACCTGAACTAACGCAGGCCCAAGCGGCAAGCGCAGCGGTTATACATCGGGATTTAATTGCGATACATCGCAGCTTTGACGGCCTGCACCGTGCGGGCCACATTGGGCAGGTAGGCCTCAACCAGCGTGGGGGCATAGCTCATCGGCACATCGGCGCCAGTAACGCGTTTTACAGGGGCATCCAGGTAATCAAAGGCATGCTTTTGCACCTGAAAAGTAATCTCGCTGCTGATTGACCCCAGCGGCCAGCTTTCTTCCACAATAACCAGCCGATTGGTTTTTTTGATGCTCTCCACAATCATGGGATAGTCAAGCGGCCTGATGGTGCGCAGGTCTATCACCTCGGCCTCGATTCCTTCTTTGGCCAATTCCTCAGCGGCAGCCATAGCCACTTTCATCATTTTGTTAAAGCTGACAATGGTAACATCACTGCCGGCCCGCTTGATATCGGCCTTGCCTATCGGGATGATCAATTCTCCTTCGGGCACGTGGCCTTTGTCGCCATACATCACTTCGCTTTCCATAAAAACGATTGGGTCGTCATCTCTGATTGCGCTTTTCAGCAAGCCCTTGGCATCGGCAGGGTTGCTGGGCGATATAACTTTCAGTCCAGGGCAGTTGGCATACCAGTTCTCGAACATTTGGCTGTGCTGTGCAGCCAGCTGGCCGGCACTGCCGCTCGGCCCCCTGAAAACTATCGGGCAACCGAATTGCCCGCCGCTCATGTTCAGCATTTTTGCCGCCGAGTTAATCACTTGGTCAATGGCCAGCAGGGCGAAGTTCCACGTCATGAATTCTACAATCGGGCGCAGCCCATTCATGGCCGCCCCAACGCTGATTCCCGCAAAACCCAGCTCAGCAATGGCCGTGTCTATCACCCTTTTCGGCCCGAATTCTTCCAGCATTCCCTGGCTCACTTTATAGGCTCCGTTGTATTCTGCCACCTCTTCGCCCATCAAAAAGATGCGGTCATCTGTGCGCATTTCTTCAACCATTGCCTCACGCAGGGCATCCCTATAGGCTATAATCCGTTCGGCCATTGTTTCTTTGTGTCGGCTTTTCAGCCTGGGCAAAGGTAGAAACAAGGGCACCATCACCCAGCCAGGTGGTCAATTTTCTTTGGCCCCTGTGCTGCAATGGTCCCAATTCACATTAATTTCGCACGAAGCGCACGCGCGCGTCCTAAAAATTAAATCAAAAAAAAAACCATGCTGAAAAAAAGCACTCCAATTGCTGCCGCAGCCACCATCATGCTCAGCGCAGGCATTTTGCCTGGCTGCACCAAATTTTCGGCTGATGATGTGGAGCAGCTGCCTGCGGCCATCAGGGGCGGAAACGCTGCACTGCTTGGCATGTGGGATATCATCAATGTAGAAAGCATCCCCGATGTAGATGGCAGTTTCGAGTTTTTGGGGAATGGAATGGTCAACTTTGAATATTCCTACACCTACGATGGCTACAGTTACAATTATTCCTATACAGGGTCTTGGAATCTGCTCTCTGGCGGAGAAGTGCTCAACCTCAATTTTGGCGGCGGACCTGTTATATATGACATCCAAAAGCTCACCCGCCAGGATCTTTGGATGGAAGATGAACAAGCAAACCTGTGGACGCTGGAGAAAATTTAATCCCCCCCTTGTCAACTGAAATGAAAAACGCTAACCTTCCCATCCGCACCGCCGCCGCAATAACATTGGCTACAGTGGCTGCCGCATGCTCCAAATATCCTGATGGCCC
>CBDTVD010000314.1:0-2454 GCA_965363965.1 uncultured bacterium | reverse complement strand
CCGCTCCACCGTGTCGTCAACCACTGTGGACAACTCTCCCCCGGCCCCTCCCTAAACTTAGGGAGGGGTGCCCAACCCACTATTCCTTGCCAAATTGCCGCACGTTGTAGGGCAAGCTATGGTGCTTGCCTTTACAAAGCCCCTCAGCTGCATCATCAAATGTAGGGGCTACATCAATTCCCGCCAGGCCGAGAATTAATGTCGCCTTTGAAGTTTCGGCACCCCTCTCTGAAGATCAGAGAGGGGCCGGGGGAGAGTTGTAAAAATGGCAGGCAAAGCGACGCTGAAGATCAGAGAGGGGCACGGGGGAGAGTTGTCGCGAAACGGCCAGCAAGCCTCAGCGGCCGACTCGGCTCGGTAGGCACGGGCAGGGTTGTGGTGCGGTGAGGGGGATGAGGATACACTAAACAAGCCCCCACCCGTAATTTCGCCCCCAAACACCAATGGAGACGGAGGAGACAGCGGCGAGTGCGCAGACGGCTGAGGGGCACAAAGCCGAGATTGAGGCGTGGGTGCCAAGCGCTGCTGAGGCCGAAGAGTTTCGCCTGAAGTGGCTGAGCAAAAAGGGCATCATCCCTGCGCTTTTCGATGGGCTGAAAGATGTGCCCAAAGAGCAAAAACGCGCCTATGGCCAGATGGTGAATGAACTCCGTGCCCTGGCCGAGGAGAAGTGGAAGGCGGCAATCGCCCTGAAGGAGGACACAATCGAAAAACCTTTCCACGACCTAAGCCTGCCAGTGCCCCCAGCACCGATGGGGGGCAGCCATCCATTGACAATCGTCCGCGACAAGATGGTCGATATCTTCGAGAAACTCGGTTTTGTGAGCGAGGATGGCCCGGAAATAGTGAGCGACTGGGACAATTTTACTGCGCTCAACATGCCGCCTGACCACAGTGCCAGGGACATGCAGGACACTTTCTTTTTGAAAACCGCCCCAGGCCAGCCGCAGATGCTGCTGCGCACCCACACCAGCAGCGTGCAAGTGCAAACCATGATGCGCCAGGCCCCGCCTATCCGCATCATCAGCCCAGGCCGAGTGTACCGGCGAGACAACGACGCTACCCACAGCCCCGTATTCCACCAGGTCGAGGGCCTATACATAGACCGAAAAGTGAGCATGGCCGACATGAAGGGCGTGCTGTACCATTTTGTCAGCGAGATGTTTGGGCCGGATGTGCCCATCCGCTTCAGGCCGAGTTATTTCCCTTTTACCGAGCCATCGGCAGAGATGGACATCGGCAAGCGCATCACTGGCAGCCAGGGCAAAGAGACAATCAAATGGATGGAGATTTTCGGCTGCGGCATGGTGGACCCTGCTGTGCTGACCAACTGCGGAATAGAACCTGAAGTGTGGACTGGTTTCGCCTTCGGCATCGGTGTGGAGCGCGTCGCCATGCTGAAGTTCGATGTTCCTGATATCCGAATGTTCTATGAAAACGACCTCCGATTTCTTCGCCAGTTCAGCACAGTAATACTTTAGATTAACAAAATCTGACTCCATTGGAATTCGACATAAAAAAAATCGCCGTTGTGGGCGCAGGCACCATGGGCAGCGGCATAGCCCAGGTGGCCGCAGCAGCAGGCTATGAAACCTGGCTCTTTGATATCAGTGAGGATCAGCTCTCAGGTGCAAAACTCGCCATTGCCAATAACCTCAAAGGGGCCATTGCACGCGGAAAAACCACACAGCAGGAAGCCGACGAACTGGTAAATCGCATCCGCTTCACCGATTACTATAAGGACATCGAAGTGGATTTGGTCATCGAGGCGGTGGTGGAAAAACTGGCCGTAAAACAGGACATTTTTCAGAAAATCTGCACCTTCAATACCCCCAACACCATCCTGGCCACCAACACCAGCAGCATCCCCATCACGCAGATTGCGGCTGGGGTTCCCAATCCTGAACGGGTGGTAGGCATGCACTTTTTTGTGCCGGCCCACATCATGAAACTGGTCGAGGTCATCAGTGGTGCCGCCACCCTGCCCGCGGTCGCCCAGGCCGTGGCAGAAGTAGCGCGGCGGATGGGCAAAACGCCAGTGATGGCCGCCGATAGCCCCGGCTTCATCGTCAACCGAGTCGCTCGCCCATACTATGTCGAGGCGCTGAAAATCCTCGAAGAAGGGGTGGCCGCTGTCGAAGAAATTGATGCCCTGATGGAGGCTTCAGGGTTTAAAATGGGCCCCTTCCGGCTGATGGACCTCATCGGGGTGGATACCAACTTCGCCGTTACGCAGACCATGTGGGAGCAGTTTTATGGCGAGGAGCGATTTCGCCCGTCACGCATACAGAAGCAGAAGGTGGATGCGGGCCATTGGGGGCGCAAAACCAATCGTGGATTTTACAGCTACGCCGAGTGAGCGACCTTTGGCGGGGGCAGTATGCACTGCTGGATTGCGGGGACTTCTTAAAACTGGAACGCTGGGCTGGCCGAGTAACCATCAGGCCTGAGCCT
>CBDTVD010000313.1:0-2457 GCA_965363965.1 uncultured bacterium | reverse complement strand
AGGTCTCCCCGTGCAATCATGATGGCATCACTGTGCCTGATGATTTCATCAATATTGTGCACCGCCTCTGGCTTTTCAATTTTTGCCAGCACCCGGCTGCGGCTGCCACGGTCAGCGATTATTTTTTTCAGCTGAATGATGTCCTCCGGCTTCCGCACAAAACTCAGCCCGATCCATTCCAGGTTGTGCTCCAGGGCAAAGTCCAGGTCTTTCAGGTCTTTTTCTGTCAGGCTGGGCAGGCTGACATCGGTGTTGGGCAGGTTGACCCCCTTTCGGCTGCTCAGCATTCCCCCATACACCACTTCACACTCCACGTTTTCTGCTCGGTCGGTGCTCAGCACCCTGAATTGGATTTTGCCATCGTCTATAAGCACCGTTTCCCCGGCTTTAACATCTTTGGGAAATTCAGGATAGGTGATGTACACCTTTTGGGCATTGCCCATTGCTGGCACAGTGCTGATGGTGATGCGGTCGCCGCCCTCGATTCTCACGCCGCCGTTTTCGATATCCCCCAGCCTGAGTTTCGGCCCCTGCAAGTCGCTCAGAAAGCACACGTGCAGCCCTTCCCGCTGGTTGATTTCGCGCACGGCTTCTATCACTTTCAGGTGGTCCTCATGCCGGCCATGGCTGAAGTTGATGCGGCACACGTCAACACCTGTGTGTATCAGTTTCTGCAGTTGGGCAGGCGATGCCGTTGCAGGCCCTATTGTCGCAATGATTTTTGTACGATTGAATACCGGAGTTTCAATTTTATCCGGCAGGTCTGTTCTCATTCTACGCTTAGGTTTTGGAGGGTTTCAGCAGTCAGTATATAGGCAGCACCAATGTGGGCCCAGGTGCGAAGGTCGTGCTGCCAGGCAGTGTAAAATTTCCTGCTGGGTTCGGGCCGCGCCGCCATCAGGTAATCAATGCCTTTCAGTTCGGGCAGCAGCCACTCGCCCCCGTGCTTGTTGGGCATCACCAGCCATTCCGTCTCCTGGTCTTCATCCAGGTGGATGTGGCCAGGCCGCGCCGAAATTGTGCTTTTGGGCCTGTAGGCATTCAGGGTGGTCAGCTCAAAGTCGGTTCCCCATCTCCGGTTGAGGAAATGGCAGAACCGGTGCGGCGGCATGGGGGCAGTAATGGCCAGCAGCATGCTGAACGGCTCAGGGTTGGCCCGCAGGGTAAGCCGCTTGTTCGCCATGGGGGCAAAGTTTAGGGGCACGGCCCCAATGTTGTGCCCCATTTTCCACTTATTTTTTTTTGCCTGCAGGTTTCATTCCCACCCGCCTGCTATTTTTGCACCCACTAAAATTATTCATTCAGAAAGCAGAAGAAAAAACCATGAGCGATATTTCACAAAAAGTAAAGGCCATCATCGTTGAAAAACTCGGTGTTGAGGAAAGCGAAGTAACCCCAGAAGCCAGCTTTACAAACGACCTCGGCGCAGATTCTCTCGATACTGTCGAGCTTATCATGGAACTTGAAAAAGAATTCAATGTCTCCATTCCTGATGAGCAGGCCGAAAAAATCACAACAGTCGGGGAAGCCGTCAGCTATCTCGAGTCGGCGGGTACAAAATAAGCAGCCGCAATAAAGCTACTGACATGGCGAAAACCCTGGTTCAGCAGCGCGTTGTGGTTACTGGCCTCGGTGTGCTATCACCCATTGCCAATAGCGTCCCAGCTTACTGGGATGCCCTGGCAAAGGGGCAGAACGGCTGTGCCCCAATCACCCGTTTCAATCCCGAAAAATTCAAAACCCGTTTTGCCTGCGAGGTAAAAGGGCTGGATGTCGGTGCTTTCCTCGACCGCAAAGAGATTAAAAAACTCGACCTTTTCAGCCAGTTTGCCCTTATTTCGGCAGACGAGGCCGTCAGGGATTCAGGCCTAAACCTCGATGCTGTGGATAAAACGCGGGTTGGGGTCATCTGGGGCTCGGGCATCGGCGGCATTCAGACTTTTCAGGATGAGGTTACGAACTTCCTCAACGGAAACGGTACCCCGCGCTTCAATCCCTTCTTTATTCCCAAAATGATCATAGACCTGGCTGCCGGGCACATCAGCATCCGATACGGATTCATGGGCCCCAACTATGCCACGGTTTCAGCATGTGCCACCAGCAGCAACAGCCTGGCTGAGGCTGCACATTACATCCGCCTGGGTAAAGCAGACGTGATGGTGGCGGGGGGAAGCGAGGCCCCGATTGGTGAAGTCGCTGTCGGCGGATTCAACGCCATGCGCGCCCTCTCTACCCGCAACGACGACCCCGAGCGCGCCTCGCGCCCCTTCGACCGCGGCCGCGACGGCTTCGTGCCCTCCGAGGCCGGCGCCGCCCTGGTGCTCGAGCGCATGAGCAGCGCGCGGCGGCGCGGCGCCCAGGCCGACGCCGAGCTGCTGGGCTACGCCACCACCTGCGACGCCTTCCACGTCACCGCGCCCGACCCCGAGGGCAGCGGCGCCGCGCGCGCCATCGGCC
>CBDTVD010000312.1:0-2477 GCA_965363965.1 uncultured bacterium | reverse complement strand
ATTTTGCTTATGAGACTTTTCCTTCTTTTCCTCACCCTGCTCCCCTTCACCCTCAGGGCACAAACTGCCGAAGCCGACCGCATCCTGGGCACATGGCAAACCCCCACCGCCAATGCCACCATCCACATCTTCAGGGTGGGAAATGTCTATTACGGAAAAATCGCTTCCCTGGGCCGAGCACTGGAAGAGGGAAAGCCCCGAACCGACATCAACAACCCCGATAAAGCCCTGCAAAATCGCCCGCTGCTGGGCCTCATCATCCTCCGCGATTTTGTCTATGACCAGGGCGAGTACCTCCGTGGCACCATCTATAACCCCGCCAGCGGCAGCACCTACAACTGCATCATGAACCTCGATAGCCAGGGCCAGCTTGATGTCCGCGGATATGTAGGCTTCAGCCTTTTCGGCCACACCGAAACCTGGGTAAAAGTGCCTGAGCAAAAATGAACAATGCCCTGATGGCAAAGAGTTTGCAGGCCGCCACCACTGTCCTCAAAATGCACCGCTTCTCTGCACTCCTCCTCATCATCGTCCTTGCCGTCTTTGCCCTCGGCGGCTGCAAATCTCAGAACCAGGAGCTCACCCAGCTCAAAGCCATCGAAGCCAAGTTCTGGGGCAATCGCGGCCTGCGGCCTGATATCGAGACCGCAACCGAGCTTGATAAAGCCTATAAGCAATACATCTATCGCCACCCCGATGATACCATCGTCCCCCAGTTGATGTACGATAGGGCACGGCTCAACATGCTCGCCTTTCAAAACACAGCCGCCAGCCTCGATCTTCTGCAGGCAATGGCCAATGGCTATCCACAGCATCGCCGCGCTCCCGATGCGCTCTTTCAGGCTGCCTTTACTTATGACGAAGCTGTCAAGGACAAAGAATCAGCCCGAAAACTCTATCGCGAGTTTATCAGCCGATACCCCGAGCACCCCCGCGCGGGCCAGGCCGATACCCTGATTTATTACCTTGACCATGACATCAGCGAACTGTTTGATGCCGGCCTTAACGGGGCTTCCAACATGGATAGCCTGCCCAGGTAACTGGTGTTAGGGATTCAGGATTTTCACTTATAAAAATTTCGCTCATAGGCGGCAAACTCCCCTTCGCCGAGGATGAGCCTGATCCAAATGGCTTTCAACATCCCCAGGCCGTAGGCAGTGTGCTGCACCACTGCGGCTGATGCGCTCAGCATGGCCACCTGCAGCCCATCACCCTTCAGCAGGCTCCCCGCCAAAATCAGCAGCAGATATAGCCCCGCAAGGGCGATGGGGAACCACCACCCCGCCAGCAGGCAAATCAGGGCCCCAGCCGTATAAACAACAAAACCCAGCGGCACAAAATGCACCAGCTTCAGGGTGCTGGGGTGCCGCTTATATAGGTTTATACGCGCAATGCCGCTGTTGAATATCTGCTTATAAAATTTCCTGAAGCTGGTGCGCCGCTTGTGGTAAACAAATGCCCCCTCAATAAGCCCCAGTTTGCAGCCGGCCGCCGCCATCCGCATGGATAAATCCAGGTCCTCCCCGAATCTCATCGGGCTATAACCGCCTGAATCGCCAAACACTTTCCGCCTGATGCCCATGTTAAAACTCCGAGGGTGATAGGTGCCCACGCGCTTTTTTCCGCCCCTGATTCCCCCAGTTGTCAGCCAGCTGGTCATGCTGTTCGATATCGCTTTCTGTATCGGGCTGAAACTGGGGTGGGCCGCGTCTGGCCCGCCGAAGCCATCCAGCTCCTCAGCATCCAGCCCTGCCTCCACCTCCGCCAGATATTGCTGCGGAATGATGCAGTCAGAATCCAGAAAAATCAGGTATTCACCCTGCGCAAACTGGGCACCGTGGTTGCGCGCAGGGCCCGGGCCCCCATTGGGCTTGGTGTAATAGCGCAGGTTCAGCTCTCGGCGGTGGGCATTCACCTCTGCCTCTGCAGGCAGGGTGCTGCCATCCTCCACCACAATCACTTCAAAATGCTTATACGTCTGCTCCGCCAGGCTGGCCAGCAGTTCATCTATTTCCTGCGGCCGATTGTAGAGTGGGATAATCAGTGAATAAAATCTGCCTGGCATTTATTGTCGCTCCTGTGCTGCCCAGTTTTATCAGAGAGGGGGGGGGCCAAAGGTAAAAGCCCCAAAATTTGGAAGTTGTTTGCTTCCCGCACTACCTTTGAACAAATGGAGCCTGATAATCAGGCTTTATTCCTTGCTCAACCTCAGCCAGCCAAATGCTGAACGGGGGGGCAAGAACCTTATTTTTTTTTTGAACCCACTTTATTTATTTACTTACTGGAAAAGAATGATTAGAAAAAGAGTCATCTTGGCCGCCTTGCTCAAATTCGCATTGATTGTGATGTGGGTGAGGCCCGAACCCGGCCACGCTGAAGCGCTTGAATTCTCACCGCATTTGTTTGAGGCCTCAGGCGGGCTCACTGCCGACAGCAGTTTCATCGCCCATTACTCGCAGACACTCGGCATCCCAATC
>CBDTVD010000311.1:0-2492 GCA_965363965.1 uncultured bacterium | reverse complement strand
AGCACTGCTGAATTTCCAGACAATGGTGGGCGACCTCACCGGTCTGCCGATTGTAAATGCCAGCCTGCTGGATGAATCTACCGCCGCAGCCGAGGCCATGACCATGCTCTTCAACGCGCGGAAACGTGAGGAAGCAAAAACTTTTCTGGTGGGTGAAGGCTGTTTTCCCCAAACCATCGACCTGCTGCACACCAGGGCAAACCCGCAGGGCATTGAAATCAGGGTCATGGAATTGGATGAAACGCATCTGACAGAGGACGTTTTCGCCATCCTGGTTCAGTTTCCTGATAAACGCGGGGGAATAATGGATTACGGTGCCATTGCCGGCAAGGCAAAGCAGATGGGAATTTTTGTGGCTGCTGCCGCCGATTTAATGAGCCTCGCACTCCTCACGCCTCCAGGCAGCTGGGGTGCTGATGTGGCTGTTGGCACCACCCAGCGCTTTGGTGTACCCATGGGATATGGCGGTCCGCACGCGGCTTACTTTGCCACACGCGATGAATTTAAACGTTCAATCCCTGGCCGAATTATCGGCGTAAGTATTGATAGTCAGGGGAATCAGGCCTTGCGGATGGCCCTGCAAACCCGCGAGCAGCACATCCGGCGAGAGAAAGCCACCAGCAACATCTGCACAGCCCAGGTTCTTCTCGCTGTCATGGCCAGCATGTATGCGGTATATCATGGCCCTGAGGGCATACGTCAAATCGCTCGGCGAATCCACGGCCTTACCACCATCCTCGCCCGAGCACTCAGCCGAGCTGAAATTACAGTCAGGCACAATGACTTTTTCGATACCCTTTGCGTAAACGTCCCCAATCGCGAAGAGGTTAAGCGCCGTGCCATCGAAGCCAAAGTCAATCTCAACCTTTTTGAGGACGATTGCATTGGCATCAGCCTCGATGAAACCACCACCCTTGCTGATGTTGAACAGCTGATTAAAATACTCACTGGCCAAATATTCCCCATTGACAGCGAGGAATTGGTAATGGAGATGGAGCGGCCCTTGCACCACAGCCTCGTCAGGCCAGTGGATTATCTCAGCCACCCTGTCTTCAACACCCACCATAGTGAGGCGGAAATGCTGCGATACATTAAGCTGCTGGAGAGCAAGGACCTCAGCCTTACCCACAGCATGATTGCCCTGGGCAGCTGTACCATGAAGCTGAATGCCACAACTGAAATGATTCCCGTAACCTGGGCGCGCTGGGGTGCGATTCATCCTTTTGCCCCGGTTGAACAAGTGCAGGGATATCGACAGCTGTTCCAGGAATTAAATGCCTTTTTATCAGAAATAACCGGTTTTGCCGGCATGAGCCTGCAGCCCAACAGCGGCGCCCAGGGCGAGTACGCGGGCCTGATGGTCATCAGGGCCTATCAGCAGAGCATTGGTGAGGGCCACCGCAATATCGTGCTCATTCCCCAGTCAGCGCATGGCACCAATCCCGCAACAGCTGCCATGGTCGGCATGAAGGTGGTCGTCGTAGCCACAACCCCCAAAGGCGATATTGACGTTGCTGACCTCCAGAAAAAAGCAGAGGCCAACAAAGCAAACCTCGCCTGCCTGATGGTAACTTATCCCAGCACACACGGGGTGTATGAAGAAGGAATCAGAGAGGTATGCAGCCTTATCCACGCTTGCGGCGGCCAGGTTTATATGGATGGTGCCAACATGAATGCACAGGTTGGCCTCACCAGCCCTGGCCTTATCGGTGCCGACGTTTGCCACCTCAACCTGCACAAAACTTTCTGCATCCCGCACGGCGGCGGTGGCCCTGGCATGGGCCCGATTGGGGTGGCTGCCCACCTGCTGCCATTCCTTCCTGGCCACGCACTGATTGAAACCGGCGGCGACCAGGCGATAACCAGCATCTCAGCTGCACCCTGGGGCAGTGCCAGCATTCTGCTGATTTCTTATGCCTACATCAGGATGATGGGCCCCGATGGACTCCGCGATGCCAGCATTTGGGCCATTCTTAATGCTAACTATATGAAGGCCCGCCTGGACGATTATTATTCAACCCTTTACACTGGCCGATATGGCCGTGTGGCACATGAGATGATTCTGGATACCCGCAAGTGGAAATCTGCCCTGGGAATTGAAGTTGAGGACATTGCCAAGCGCCTGATAGACTATGGTTTCCACGCACCAACTGTCAGTTTCCCTGTTGCGGGCACTTTGATGATTGAGCCAACCGAAAGCGAACCAAAAGAAGAAATTGATCGCTTTGTGGATGCCCTGATCGGAATTCGCCGAGAAATTGACGAAATCGAACTCGGCATTGCTGACCGCACCCAAAATGTGCTGAAAAATGCACCGCATACGGCAGCCATGGTCATCAGTGACGGCTGGCACGGGGCATACTCTCGCGAAAAAGCGGTTTACCCATCAAACTGGGTGCGGCACAACAAGTTCTGGCCATCCGTAGGGCGAGTAAACAGCACCTTCGGAGACCGTAATTTGGTATGCAGCTGTCCGCCTATTGAGGCCTACA
>CBDTVD010000310.1:0-2499 GCA_965363965.1 uncultured bacterium | reverse complement strand
GGCTTGTAGGAAGCAAAAAAGCCTTCGAACTTTCGACACTCGGTACCAAAGTAACCGCACAGCAAGCCCTCAGCCTGGGCATGATCAATCGCGTAGTGCCTGCTGAAGATTTGGATGCGGAAGTGAAAAAGCTAACCGACCATTATAAAGCTGCCCCAACAAAGGCAATTGGTTTGATGAAAGCCATGCTGGACAAAAGCACCACCAGTAATCTTGATGAAATGCTGAATTATGAGGCTTACTGCCAGGAAATAGCCGGGTACAGCAATGATTACGCAGAGGGCGTAAAGGCTTTCAATGAAAAAAGGAAGCCTGAATTTCAAGGCAATTGAATAGGCCAATCCACACCCTTACAGATGCTCGGCTCGGCAAATTCAGACGAGTATTTGTTCAGCGCCAAAATGACTTGACCGTGGTGCTGGAAAACATCCATGACCCGCACAACATAGCGGCCATTTTGAGGACCTGCGATGCTGTCGGCATAGGCAGCATTCATGTGATTGATACAGGCAAAAAAATACCTTCCAGATTCGGAAAAAAATCCTCGGCCTCTGCACGAAAGTGGGTTGATGTCCACCGATATGGTACTGTAAGTGAATGCACTGACAATTTAAAGGACCAGGGATACACCATATTTGCAACCACCCTCACTGAAGAAAGTAGGTCGATCTATAGTATGAATTTTCTGGGAAAAACGGCCATAGCCCTGGGTAATGAGCATGATGGAGTATCCGATGAATTGGCCGCTGCTGCAGACCATACCATTTTGATACCGATGATGGGGATGGTGCAGAGCCTGAATGTATCGGTGGCATCAGCAGTTGTTCTTTATGAAGCCCTAAGGCAGCGGATGGCTGCAGGCGGATATGGATCAGAAACCTCTGTAAACTTGGACGAGGATCCAGCTTTTCAAGCATTCGCTGCGCGATGAGCCAGCGCCAGATTGACTTGACGCTGGATGCGGAACAAGCCTACAATCCGGAGAATTTAAGGCAAGCCATTGCAAGCCATCTCGGCATTGGGCTTGCCGAACCCTGGGAATTTGACATAAATCGCCGATCACTCGACGCGCGCAAAGGAAAAATAAAGGTTCATGTTTCTGTAACCGTTTTCACAGGGCAAAGAGATGGGGACAGAATTGAGACTCTGTACAGCTGGGGAAATCTGCCGGCAAATGCAAAGCGAGTGATAATTGTTGGTGCTGGGCCCGCAGGGCTGTTTGCTGCCCTGCGATGCATCGAACATGGAATAAAGCCAGTAGTCATAGAAAGGGGGCTTGACGTAAGGGCGCGACGAAGAAGCCTCGCCGACATCACACGGAGGAACATGGTTGACCCTGAATCAAATTACTGTTTTGGCGAAGGGGGTGCGGGCACATATAGCGATGGCAAGCTCTACACCCGCAGCAATAAGCGGGGAAACATGCGGCGCATCCTCGAAATACTCCACCTGCATGGTGCCAATGAAAACATCCTCTATGAGGCGCACCCGCACATCGGTACCAACAAGTTGCCAGCCCTTATTGGGAGAATCAGGGAAACAATCCTCGATGCGGGCGGAGAAATTCGTTTCAATGAAAAGATGGTGGACATCATTGCCCCTGAAGAGCAGGCGATTGGAATCAGTACCACAAAAGCAGAAATTCTGGGCGATTCCGTAATTCTTGCAACAGGACATTCCGCCCGCGATGTCTATGAGCTATTCCAAAAAAAGTCCTGGAAAATCGAGGCTAAACCATTCGCCATGGGCATCCGTGTTGAACATCCGCAAGGGCTGATCAACTCGATTCAATATGGCAAACAGGCCCGTGATCCGTGGCTGCCGCCAGCCAGTTACAGCCTCGTCCATCAGTCGAAATATGCAGGCAGTCAAAGGGGAGTATTCAGTTTTTGCATGTGCCCAGGCGGCTTTATTGTGCCAGCTGCAACTTCAAATGGTGAGGTGGTTGTCAATGGCATGTCGCCATCAAAACGAGACGGCAAATTCGCCAATTCTGGGATTGTCGTTGAAATTCAGCCCGATGACTGGGCCGAACATGGGATGGATGACCCCCTCGCTGCACTTTACATGCAAACCGACTTAGAGCAAAAAGCGGGCATCTGGGCGCAGGGCACGCAGCGTGCCCCTGCCCAGCGAATCACCGACTTTCTTAATCGAAAAATGTCAGCTGATTTGCCGGAAACTTCTTACATACCAGGCCTCATCTCTACCCCCTTGCACAGTGCGCTGCCCGATTGGATGAGCCAGCGCCTGAAGCAGGCATTCCTTGCCTGGGGAAAAACAATGAAGGGTTTTTTGACAGATGAGGCAGTACTGACCGCAGTTGAATCCCGCACCTCCTCCCCCGTCAGAATTCCGAGAGGTAAGGATACATTTCAGCATTTGCAGATTGAAAACCTGTACCCTTGCGGGGAAGGGGCAGGTTACGCGGGGGGAATACTGAGTGCTGCAATGGACGGTGAAAAAGTAGCCAACCAGATTGCAATGGTTTTGTATGGA
>CBDTVD010000309.1:0-2513 GCA_965363965.1 uncultured bacterium | reverse complement strand
GGATGGTAATCA
This sequence comes from uncultured bacterium, assembly GCA_965363965.1. GTDB lineage: Bacteria > Bacteroidota > Bacteroidia > CAILMK01 > CAILMK01 > CBDTVD01. Next base: position 2,501 of record CBDTVD010000309.1, on the reverse strand, counting down.
GTTGTACCGAGGTGTTGCACTCCACTCCATACTCCGCTTGCAGGGCGGCGAGGAATCGCTCGGTGCGGTTGGGCTGATGGTCGAAGCATAGCTCAAAACTCACGGCCGAGTTGCGCATCAGGTTCACCCGAATGCCCAGGGCCACCACCAGCTCGAAAATCGAGCGGATATGGTCTTCAGCGATAAAGCTGTAATCACGGGTGCTGATGCTGGCCAGCGCCTGCCCATCGCGATATATCAGCATAGGCACACCGTGGATTGGCTCCGCCTCAGCCGTGATGCGTGTTCCCGATTCACTCGGCGTTTTAAAACTGCGCACCATCAGGGGGATGGCTTTGTTTTGCAGGGGCTTGACTGTTTTGGGGTGGAGTACAGTTGCCCCATAGTAGGTCATCTCGGCTGCATCCAGGTAATTGAGCTCGGGCAGCAGCACCGCACTCCCATATCGCCTGGGGTCGGCATTCATCACCCCGGGTACATCTTTCCAGATGATGACTTCATCAGCATCCAGGGCACTGGCCAGTATAGCCGCCGTAAAGTCGCTCCCCTCCCGCCCCAGCGTAGTTGTCGTTCCGCCCCGCGTGCTGCCAATGAAGCCCTGTGTCAAAACGATGCGCTTTTGCAGCAGCGCAGGCAAGGCCGCATTTATCAGCCTGTTGGTGGTGGCCCAATCCACCCGAGCCTCGCGATGCAGGTTGTCTGTAATTATAAGCTGGCGGGCATCCATCAGGCGGACATCCAGGCCGCAGCCATTCAGGCTCGCCTGCAATATCACACTGCTCAGCAGTTCGCCATAGCCAACCACGTGGTCATACAGGGCATCAGCGGCGAGGTCAGGCTGCTTATCCAGAAACAATCGGAGACTTAGCACCAGGTCGGCTACTTCTTCCCATGCGGGGTTTTCAGGCGATAACAGCTCCGCCATCAGCCCCTCGTGCCAATCTGCGATTGCTGTCAGTCCTTTCTGCCAGTCGTCCTCTTCCAAATAGGCCTGGGCGACCTTCTCCAGGGCGTTGGTAGTCTTGCCCATCGCACTCACCACCATGGCCAAATACGGAGGCCTGTAGGCGCTGATGATCTCGCAAACATTGCGCACCGCATCCGCCGTGCTTACACTGGCACCGCCGAATTTAAAAATTTTCAGCCCTTCCATCTCTCTCTTCTTCGGTGCAGTGCGTCTGCGCATTGGCGCAGCCTTAATTTTGGGGCGCAAAAATACCCCCGCGCACAACACAGCAACCTGCATGAGCAACGTAAAAACCCTGAACCAGTTTATCATTGAAAAACAGCATGAGTTCACCTATGCCAGCGGCGAACTCAGCCGATTACTCAGCGACATCGGCACTGCCGCCAAAATCATCAACCGTGAGGTGAGCAAGGCTGGCCTGGTCAACATACTCGGCGATGCAGGAAGCATCAATGTGCAGGGCGAGGAAGTGAAAAAGCTTGACCTTTACGCCAATGACCAGCTGATTGCCGCACTCAGCAGCGGCGGAGAGTGCTGCGTGATGGGGAGCGAGGAAAATGAGAACATCATCGAGGTGAACATGCAGAATGAAGATGCCGGCAAATACGTCGTCCTTTTCGACCCGCTGGATGGCAGCAGCAACATTGATGTCAATGCCAGCATCGGCACCATATTCAGCATCTATCGCCGGTTTACCGAGGGCACAGGCCCAGGCCGGCTGGAGGATTGCCTGCAGGAAGGCACTGAGCAGGTGGCCGCCGGATATGTAATCTATGGCAGTTCAACCATCCTGGTCTATACCACTGGCCACGGAGTCAACGGCTTTACACTCGACCCTTCCATTGGCGAGTTCTGCCTCAGCCACCCCGACATCAAAACGCCAGAGGACGCCGCTACCTATAGTGTGAATGAAGGCCAGTCTTCCAGTTTTCCCGAGGGTGTCCGCCAATACATTGACTATTGCAAAACAGTGGATAAAGGCACCAATCGGCCCTATTCAACCAGATACATCGGCACCTTTGTGGCAGATTTTCACCGCAACCTGCTCAAAGGCGGCATCTTCATCTACCCTGCCACTGGCAAAGCCCCTAAAGGTAAGCTGAGGGTGGTGTATGAAGTCAACCCCCTGGCTTACATTGCCGAGCAGGCAGGCGGCCGCGCCACCGACGGCTTTAACCGAGTGCTCGAAATCAAACCGCAGACCCTCCACCAGCGCACCCCCCTGTTCATCGGCTCAAAGAACATGGTGCTGAAAGCTGAGCAAATGCTGCAGGAAGCCGAGGGCCGCGCTTGACGCATTTTCCAAGGGGCCTAATGCTCCAACATATTCCCTTGTCTTCAGGGAGAGATTGCATCAACGTTGCTTTGCCTTTCAGATTTACAACTCTCCCCCGGCCCCTCTCTGATCTTCAGAGAGGGGTGCCGATTTGTCGGGGGTTGGCCACGCTGGAGCCACAATCCCCCACCCTTCAGATTGCAGGTCGAGCCCGCAATGACGAAGGGGGCCGGGAACCGCAACCGCACCATACCATTT
>CBDTVD010000308.1:0-2540 GCA_965363965.1 uncultured bacterium | reverse complement strand
TTTATTTCCCCCAATAAATTCAACTTCTATCCGGTGAAAACTGATTTCGCCTATAGAAGTAACCTCCTTGGTGTTATCTTGAACGAGCCTCAGTTGATCAGGCTCTGCACCTGTTGCCGTTACGATTGCCAGCGAGCCATGTTTTAAATAGACATTGGTTGTGCCGTCCTCACCGTGGTAAAGAACATCGCTGATTGTTTTACCTGCAGGATCAGTTACCTGGCCGAGATTCGGCTGAAAGTACCATTGCTGCTGGTGGAGGAATTTGCTGCCGACAGGTCCGTCAGCCTTTGCCTGATGGGGAAACCCCATGCATCCCAATGCAGCCAAAGCAGCAAGGGAAAAAAGTTTAGTGCGCATAATGCAAGGAATGGATTGAGAGTGTTGAGAATTGTGATTGCAAAGGTATCAAGGAGTTATGAACATTTTGATTGGTTTTGAAATTATTTTCAACCAGGATTTTGGCGGCAGAGTGCCTTGATTTGCCCCTTTTACCTTTGCGCCCCAAATGCAAGGTGATGAAAACAAGAAAGTTGCGATTATTGGCGGCGGATTCAGTGGCACTGCCCTGGCCTGGGAACTGCTGAGGACGCATGGCAGGCTGGCGATAACCATGTTTAATATTGGTAATCCATTGGCTCGCGGCTTGGCTTATGGCACAAACTGCATGCAGCATCTGCTGAATGTGCCGGCCAAGAACATGAGCCTGTCCCATGCCAGCCCTGGTCATCTTGTTGATTGGCTCAGTAGAAATACCAATTTACCTAAAGAGGAAATAGGGGACAGTTTTATCCCGCGGAATCTTTACGGTGCTTACCTTGAGAGCAGCCTGAAGGATGCAATTGCTGAGGCTGACCATTCAATCATTTTTAAGGCTGAAGAAGTGGAAGTCATCAGTCTGCGGCAAAAGAAAACCGGGGGCTATCAGCTTACGCTGGCGTCAGGCAATGAAGAGCATGCTGACGAAGTGGTTCTTGCACTGGGCAATTTTTTGCCTGGAATTCCCAATTTCCTTTCACAGGCTGCCATTCACCATCCCAATTTCATTGCCAATCCTTATGATCTGCAGGGCTTGAAGGCCATTGACAGAATGGCTGATGTGTGCATTCTGGGCACGGGCCTCACCACAATTGATGTTGTTCTTTTTTTAAAGGAGCAAAATCACCAAGGAAAAATTGCGGCAATATCGAGGAATGGTTACCTGCCCAATATCCACACAGAGTGCGAAAAGCCAGCAGATTTGCTCAGCCAATTGAAAGATGGGAAACTGGGGCATATCATTTCAGTTTTGCGCACTAATGCCAGAGAATTCAGGCGGGCCAAAAAAAGTGCGCTTGGGCTGATTGATGCCCTGCGGCCACAGAATCGCTCTATTTGGCTGAACTTTTCCTTAGCCGAAAAACGTGAGTTTGTGAAAAAATACTCGGCAGCGTGGAGCGTAAGCAGGCACCGCATGGCACCACAAATCGGGGACAAACTATTGAGTTGGCTGGCTGATGAAAGTTTTAAGGTGCTGAAGGGGAACATATCAAAAATTGATACCCATGGGAATGATTTCTCAATAACCATCCTGCAACGTGAAGGTGAAAAAAATTTCGCTGCCCATGCAGTTGTCAATTGTACTGGCCCCAGCGGTGACTATGCCCGTGCTCCGCTTGAACTTCCGCGGCAAATGCTGCGCGACGGGTTGATTGTTCCCGATGCCCTCAACCTGGGTATACTTGCAAGCCCTGATGGGCAAGTGCTGGCTGCAGAGGGTGTTCCTCAGCCAGGGCTTTACACCCTCGGCCCTCCCCTGAAAGGCATACTTTGGGAGACTACGGCCGTGCCTGAAATCAGGGAGCAGGCAGCAATTCTGGCTGAAACAATTGCCCAGGGCTGATGGAGGCTTTGTCCCGAATAGGGACTGATTACCCCCCGCTTATAATTTCTGGAGATAGATGTCTCGCTGCACGGCATCTGCTTTCCCCAGGTAATACCATTGAATGCCATTGGCGTATTTTTTTATTACACTGTTTACTTCTTCCAGGGTAAGGCTGGCAATGTCATCGTTGAATTTTTCAGCTTTCTCCCATCCGCCTTTGAGTTCAGCCACGCCGAGTGAAGTTGCTTGGGCATCGTTGGTCTCCTGACCCATAAAGTAGCCTGTCAAAAAGCCCTCTTTTTGGCTGCTGAGTTCTTTTGCGGTAAAACCCTCCTTCTTAATTTTTCTGATTTCATCAGTCATCACCGTAACGCTTTGTGTGGGGTCGGTTGTCGAAACGTAAATGACGTTGTATCCATCATATAGCGGGCTTAAAAAGGCCTGGGGGGAGTAGCTGAGATTTCTTTTCGTCCGGATTTCGATAAACATCCTTTCACCCAGCATGCTCATGGCCATCCGCATGGCGAGCGCCTCGCGCGTACCCTCCATAGGTGCGCTGAAAATACCCCTTATGTAATTGGTTGCGATGTCGCGCTCTTCCACATTCAGTGTTGAGGTTGTGATTACCGGCGGCTGCGGCTTAAATGCATCGGCAGTTCCTGCAGGAAGGCTGCTG
>CBDTVD010000307.1:0-2541 GCA_965363965.1 uncultured bacterium | reverse complement strand
TATGCTGCTTGCTGGGGCACCCACAAGGCGTACATCAGTAAACACTTCATATACCATGAGGCATTGCTCATTTCCGCCAAAGAAATTTTTCACTTCAGCACGCATTCCATCGCCCTGGCCGGCAGCTTTTGCAATTGAATCCATCACCATGGCACGCTTGGCAGCCCGGCCAGCTTCAGGTACCATCATTTCCAGTTTGGCTACCATCTCTGTAACATCCTCCATGCGCACAAGAATGCTCGCCGTCAGGCCCTCATTCTGCAGTTCCTGGTCTTTGTTTTTCGCCCAGAATCCATTTTTCAGATAATCATTTTCCACAGTGCTGTGGCTGGCAATGGCATCATATCCGCAGTGGTGGTTGGTGAATACCAATCCGTCAGCTGAAACAATTTCGCCGGTGCAAAAGCCTCCCAGGCTGATGACAGCATCTTTCATGCTGCTGGTGTTGATGCTGTAAATGTCCTGCGCTGAAAGTTTATAACCCCGCGCCTTCATGTCAGCTTCATTGAGTTGTTTAATGTAGATTGGCAACCACATGCCCTCATCAGGGGGGGCAGCATGCGCGGTGGCCGCGGCACACAGCACCAGGCAGATTATTGAAAAGAACCTATTCATCTTTGAAGCTGCAAAGGTATCCACACAAATAAGTGAGCAAAGAGCAAAACCAATCGCTTAGGGCGATTACCATCCAGGAATTAGCACTCTTTAACGGCCAAGACAGGGAGGACATATGGGTGGCATACAGGGGAATTGTATATGATGTGAGCAAGAGCCGGCTCTGGCGCAGGGGCATGCACTATGAGCATTGGGCTGGCCAGGACCTGACTGATGAATTGGAAGATGCGCCCCACAGCAGCGGGGTATTCGACAAATTTGAAGCGGTGGGAATGATAGTTACCCCTTGACTTGTTAGGAAGAGCCATTATGTCGAAAAGAATTTATAGCAACCAGCACGTGGCCAGCCAATTTCAGCTGATGGCAAAACTGCTGGAATTGCAGGGCGAAACCAAGTATAAGTGGATTGCATATGAAAATGCCGCCTACTGTGTGAAACGCGTTGGGGCACCTGTGGCGGAAATGACTGAGGCAGAACTTCAGCAAATTGAAGGCATGGGCCCTGCAACGGCTAAAAAAGCCAAAGCTGCAGCTGAGCAAGGCACATTTCCCCAACTGGAAGAACTTAAAAATGAGTTTACCCCTGGAGTGATTGATATGCTGGAGGTGCGAGGGCTGACACCCAATCGCGTGGCCAAACTATATAAAAGCGGCATCGACTCCATCGAAAAATTAAAGCTGGCAATAGCCGATTCAAGTGTACGTAAGGTGTCAGGGTTTGGCCCTGCCGTGGTGGCGCAGGTGAGTGATGGAATAGACTATTATGAGGAGACACTCGGAATGCATTTGCTTTCAACCTGTACGCGCACAGCGAATGCAATCACCAAGTACCTGATTGAAAAAGAGGTGTGTGAGCGTGCTGAAATTACTGGTGCATTGCGGCGCGGGGCTGAATTGCTGCAGGAAATTGAACTGATGGTTGATGCCCCGGATATAACTGATTGTTACAGAGCTTTAGATCAATCAAATCTTGCTTATGAAAGCGAAACTGGATGGGCGACGCAGGACCACAGCATCCCATTGCTGCTGCATAAATCAAACAGCGAGAAATGGGCTGCCAACCTTTTTGAAACCACAGGCTCCGCTGAACATTTGGAACTGGCGGGGTGGGATGGCCAGGCAGGAAGGGATGAGCAAGAAATTTATGCCGCACTGAAACTGCCCTTTATATCCCCTGCCTTAAGGGAGGGAGACAAGGAGTTGGAAATAGGAATAACCCTGGCTTCATCAGGCCAGAAACTTGCTGAGTGGGCAGATTTGAAGGGATGTTTTCATGCACACAGCACCTGGAGTGATGCAATTGATTCTATTGAGGACATGGCTAAAGGGTGCATGGCAGAGGGCTGGCATTATTTCGGCCTGACAGACCACAGCCAAACCGCTGCCTATGCAAATGGGCTGAAGCATGAAAGGCTGATACAGCAATGGGAGACAATAGACAGCATAAATGCGGGGCTGAAAAATTTCAGGATTTTTAAGGGCATCGAAAGTGACATTTTGGAAGGGGGCCAACTGGATTATCCTGACGATGTATTGGCACAATTCGATTTTATAGTGGCCAGCATCCATAGCGGGCTCAACATGGGCCAGGCAGAGGCAACTGAAAGAATTATCAAAGCAATAGAAAACCCCTATACCCGAATTCTGGGCCATCCTACAGGAAGAAAATTGCTCAACCGGCGAGGGCTGAGTTTCGACTGGGAAAAACTTTTGGATGCCGCAGCAGCAAACGGAGTTGTAATTGAAATTAACGGCAGGGCCAGTCGGCTCGACACGCCCTGGAAAATGGCAATTGGGGCCCTTGAGCGCGGTATTAAGATAGCCATCACACCCGATGCACACTCAGTCTCTGAAATTCAGAACATGCGCTATAGCCTGCTGATGGCACAAAAGGCGGGGGCCACAAAACAGGATATTCTTAACACC
>CBDTVD010000306.1:0-2550 GCA_965363965.1 uncultured bacterium | reverse complement strand
CGGCTTGGCAACTCTGCCCATGCAGTCGCCCGATTTGGCAACCGCTGAACTTGAGCGAATCATGAAATCAAGAAAGATTGCGGGAATTCAGATTGGTACCCACATCAATGCATGGAATTTGGAACAGCCCGAAATTTTCGAGGTGCTAAGTGCATGTGCCGACCTGGGTGCTGCGGTTTTTGTACACCCCTGGGACATGATGGGCAGTGACCAGATGAAAAAATACTGGCTCCCCTGGCTTGTAGGAATGCCTGCTGAAACCAGCCGCGCCATTTGCAGTGTGATTTTTGGTGGAGTGCTCGAGCGATTGCCACATCTGAAAATCTGCTTTGCCCACGGCGGCGGCTCTTTTCCTGCCACGCTCGGCCGCATCGGGCATGGCTTTGATGTCAGGCCAGACCTCTGTGCCGTTGACAATCCTGTCCATCCATCGGAATATATCAAGCGTATTTACCTTGATACACTGGTGCACGACCCATCAATGCTGGAGTATTTGCTGAATCTGTTCGGCTCAACGCAATTAATGATCGGGTCTGACTATCCTTTTCCACTGGGTGAAGCCAAACCCGGGGAACTGATAGAAGTGATTAGGGCATCAAAAAAGGAGAAAGAAGACATGAAATGGCGGTCAGCAGCGCAATGGTTGCAGCTGGATGCTGACCAGCTGCAAACCATAGGTGCATCGCACGATGCAATTGAACTTTCGGCAAAAGCCAATGCACATTATTCTGCCCCATCAAAAGCCCGAACTTGAATGAATAAATCTATCAACCGAAGATCAGAATTTCACATACCCAAATTTCAAGGGGAAGAAACGGCTTATTTCTGTGGCAACTCGCTGGGGCTGCAGCCTATTTCTGCAAGTGATTACTTGAATCAAGAGCTCCGCGATTGGGCAGAATTCGGAGTCGAAGGCCATTTTGAAGCCAAGCGGCCTTGGTTCAGCTATCATGAGTTTGCGACAAAGGGACTCTGCCATTTGACTGGTGCCCAGCCCCGTGAAGTTGCTGCAATGGGCAGCCTGACAGCCAATTTGCATCTGATGATGGTCAGCTTTTACCGCCCTACCAAAACACGATTTAAAATCTTGATTGAAGGCGGCGCTTTTCCCAGCGACCAATATGCGGTTGCAAGCCAGGCAAAACTTCATGGATTTGACCCAAATGCTGCAATCGTTGAATTAAAGCCGCAGCCTGGCGAGCACGTCCTTCGCCAGGAAGATATTGAATTAAAGATTCAAGATTTGGGTGAATCCCTTGCATTGATACTGATCGGCGGAGTAAATTATTACACAGGCCAGGCCTTTGATATGGAAGCAATCACGCGTGCAGGCCATGCAGTGGGTGCAACAGTGGGATTCGACTTGGCGCATGCAATTGGCAACATCCGTTTACACCTGCACGATTGGGGGGTGGATTTTGCAGCGTGGTGCACTTATAAATACCTTAACTCTGGACCTGGTGCAGTAGGGGGCATTTTTGTACATGAAAAGTGGGCTGAAGCAGATTTACCTCGCTTTGCAGGATGGTGGGGAAACAGCAAAGCCAATCGTTTCAAGATGCTGCCCCATTTCGACCCTACTCCTGGTGCTGATGGCTGGCAACTGAGCAACGCCCCGGTAATGGGGATGGCTGCACACCTGGCCAGCCTCGAAATTTTCTTACGAACAGACCTCGATTTACTAAACAAAGAATCAATGAGATTGCATGGCCTGCTGCGAGATGGAATTAATGGTGAAATTGATGTCAATAATCCGTTCGGCATTGAAATTCTAACGCCCATTGAAGGCCATGGAGCTCAACTCAGTTTGCTGACCAACGCCCGAGGGAAAGTTCTTTTTGAGGAACTTGGCAAACAGGGTGTCGTGGCAGATTGGCGCAACCCCAACGTCATCAGGATTGCCGCTGCCCCGCTCTATAACAATGAAAATGACATCCAGCGATTTGTCAACGTGCTGATTGCTGCAGGCGCGGCAATATGATTTCATCCCTGTCCCTCAGAAATGGCAGATATCGCCTTGTACGTGTGATTAGATTATGGTGAAGTTCCATGGTTTGTATGCCCTCAGTATTGCCCATGTATAGCAGCAATTCACCATCAGGCCCTATGACCTGGCTGTGCCCGCAGTGGGCTATGCCGTTGCCATCCTCCCCCACTCTGCTCACTGCAGCCACAAAACTTTGATTTTCAATTGCCCTTGCTTTCAACAGTGCATCCCAGTGGGCAATGCGGCGCTCTGGCCAGCTGGCAGAATTGATAAGCAGGTCATAATCATCGTCATTTCTAAGCCAGGCTGGAAATCTTAGATCATAACAAACTGACAATCTGATTTTCCAGCCTTTCCATTCCACAGTAATTCTTTCATTCCCTGGGGAATAGTGCTCAGGCTCATCTGCCATTCCGAAAAGGTGAGCTTTATCATAATAATGGCTGGGGCCATCGGGCTTGACAAAGATCATTCGGTTATAGAATTTCCCATTTTCCCGAGTGATGATGGTGCCTGCAATGGCAGCGTTCAACTTCTCGGCCTGGCCCTGCATCCAACTGAAG
>CBDTVD010000305.1:0-2567 GCA_965363965.1 uncultured bacterium | reverse complement strand
CCTGCAACTTTGCCCCGCTTTTTTGCATCGGCATATTCCAGAATTGTGTTGATGCTTTCCTGCTTGGCCGCGTCGATGAAGCCGCAGGTGTTGATGACCACAATGTCGTCTGGCCTGGCTTTTAGCTCATGCACCGCCGAAAGCCCGGCACCTTCCAAACCACCGAGCAACTGCTCGCTGTCATAAAGATTTTTTGAGCAGCCGAGCGTTATGACATTGATTCGCGTTTTCCGCCCCTGGTCAGTTTTCATCCGGCTTAGGCAAAAAGACTTTGAACGAATTGCGCCTTGTCGAACGCCTGAAGGTCATTGATGCCCTCACCCAGGCCGATGTATTTAACCGGAATTTTCAATTGGTCAGCTATTGCCAGCACTACACCGCCCTTAGCTGTGCCATCCAGCTTGGTGAGTGCCAGTGCGTTGATTTGCGTAAAAGTGCTGAATTGCTTAGCCTGCTCTATTGCGTTTTGGCCAGTGCTTCCATCCAGCACCAGCAATGTTTCATGAGGCGCATCGGGCATCAGTTTGCTGATGCTTGTTTTGATTTTTGCCAGCTCATTCATCAGTCCGATTTTGTTATGCAAGCGGCCTGCGGTATCAATAATCACCACATCGGCGCCTTTTGCCTTGGCACTCTGCACCGTGTCGAAAGCCACCGATGCTGGGTCAGCATTCATTCCCCTGCTCACTATCGGCACATCTGCCCGCTGGCTCCAAATGGTCAGCTGGTCCACAGCAGCTGCCCTAAAGGTGTCAGCCGCACCCAGCACCACGCTATATCCGCCGTTTTTCAGCCGATTAGCCAATTTGCCTATTGTTGTGGTTTTGCCGACGCCATTTACCCCTACTACCATGATTACGTATGGCTTTTCGCCATGTGGCAGCTCAAAATCCCTTATTTGATTGGATGGCGTTTTTTCAAGCAGCGCGGCCATTTCCTGGCGGAGCAGGCTGCGCAACTCATTGACCCCTACATATTTATCCCTGGCTACCCTGCTGCGCAGTTTCTCGATGATTTTGATGGTTGTATCAACCCCTACATCGGCAGAAATCAAGGACATCTCAAGCTCATCAAGAAAGTCTTCATCAACTGTTGATTTTCCGGCAATCGCTTTGCCGAGCCAGCCCAGCATACCCGTGCGGGTTTTTTCCAGACCAGCATCATAAACTTCTGCATCATCCTGCTCTGCAGGGGCAGCGGCTGTGGCCGCGGGCGCTTGCACCAGGGGGTCGGGTGCAGCTTTCTTTTTGAAGATGTTGCTTAAAAATCCCATTGGGGCAATAAATAGAAAAGCCCACACACTGGGTGATGGGCTTTAAGCTGAAAAAATGCAGGGCACAGGGTGTGCCGCTGCTGGTTTACTTCTTTTTGAGGGCGTCCTGCAAGGTATCCTTGCTCACCATTTCCTCGCGGAAAGTGTAAGAACCCGATTTATCGGATTTGATTGCGCGGATGAGTTTCACCTGGTCTTTGCCGCTGGTTTTGCGCAGCGATGCAACTACTTTCTTTGCCATGTTTCTTTATTTAATTTCCTTGTGAATGGTGTAACGCCTCAGCAGGGAATTAAATTTCCTGATTTCCATGCGTCCTGGGGTATTCTTTTTATTCTTGGTGGTGATGTACCTGCTGGTGCCTGGCAATCCGGTTTCCTTGTGCTCTGTGCACTCCAAAATTACCTGTACCCTGTTTCCTTTTTTTGCCATCTTGGGTTTGCTTTAAAAAATCTGCGATTTGTTGATGTCTTCAATACTTGATGAACTCAGATGATGCGGATGCCCCGCTCTTTCTCCACCTCGCGAATGTATTGATAAACGCCTTTTTTATTGATGTTGCGCAGCGCGCTGGTGCTGATTTTGAGTTTGATTTCGCGGTTCAGTTCAGGCACAAAAAATCGCTTCTCCTGCAAATTGGGCAGAAAGCGGCGCTTGGTTTTAATGTTGGAGTGGGAAACGCTGTTCCCCCTTATGGGGCGCTTGCCCGTCAATTGGCATACTCTCGCCATGGTTTCTTCAGCTCTTGGTTTATAAAGGAGCGCAAAGTTCGGGCCTGGCAGGCCATTCTGCCAAGCTTTTCTTTGGGTTTTATCCGCCATTCTGGCAGGCAAGGGGATATCGCCAATTTTTCGGCCCTGCATTTGCCCGCCTCTGCCTGTCAAAAATACATTAGTCATAGCAAACATTGCCACTTCATGGCCACATCTTCCTGATAGAGATCAGGCACTTGCAGCCGCTTATCATTTTCTCAGAACTTTGATTTCTGGCCGAATTGATGAAGCCAATGCCATGGTGCAATCAACTGATGCTGCTGCCTTCAGCAATGGAATGGAGCACGCGTTGGCTGATGTTTTAAAAGATGTGGTTGAGGACGAACAGCTTGAGGGATATGATGGGCGCAAACTGATGCAGTTCCTTTCAAATCCCGATTCACTGGACGAAACTGTTACCTCGCCAGCGTTTGCAGGAAACAAAATGCAACTGGAACCTGCTGAAACCTTTAGTTTTGGGCTCGCATTGATGGATCAGCTGGTCCCGCTGCGGATTCAATTCAGGTTGCTGTGCCAGCAATGT
>CBDTVD010000304.1:0-2582 GCA_965363965.1 uncultured bacterium | reverse complement strand
CCCCTGCCCCTCTCTGATCTTCAGAGAGGGGTGCCGAACCCCATATTCCTTGCCATTTGCCGCACTTTGTAGGGCAAGCACCCTGTGCCTGCCTTTGGACTCGACGCCCATTGCGCAACAACTCTCCCCCTGCCCCTCTCTGATCTTCAGAGAGGGGTGCCGAACCCAACATTCCTTGCCCATGTGCCGCACTTTGTAGGGAAGGTGCCCCGTGCTTGCCTTTGCGAACTCTTTCCCTGAGGCCCCCCTGCCCCTTACACTGCCGCCCCATGCGGTACTTCGATTTTTTTCAATGGGCCTGGCCAATCCTCAACCCCGGGCAGCCGCTGAGGGCCAACTGGCACCTCGAGCTGCTGTGCGAGGAACTCGAAACTGCCTTCACCAGGCTGATGGCAGGTGAGGACAAGCTCCATGACCTGATCATCAATGTGCCGCCGGCCAGCGGAAAAAGCAGCATCGTCAGCATCATGGCCCACCCGTGGCTATGGACCCAACGGCCGCAGATGCGCATCATTGGCGGCAGCTATAGCCTTGCGCTCAGCACCAGCCACGCGCTCCGCAGCCGAGACCTCATTTTAAGTGATGAATATCAGGAACGCTGGGGCAGCACCTTCGCCTTGCGCCGAGACCGAGCCCGCGCCACGGCTTACGCCAACAATCAAACCGGCGAGCGAATCAGCACCAGCACGGGCGCAGGCATCACGGGCCGCCACGCCGACCTGCTGCTGATTGACGACCCCATCAGCCCGCACCTGGCCGCCAGCCGAAAAGGCCTGCAGCGATGCACCGACTGGTATGACCACACCCTCAGCACCCGTACCACCAACCGCGCTGTCGCCCTCCGCATCCTGGTGATGCAGCGCCTGCACGACAATGACCTGACAGGCTACCTGCTGCGCCGATGGCCCCACCGATATCGCCACATCTGCCTGCCTGCCGAGCTTACACCCGCAATAGCACCGGGGGCACTGGCCAGCCGATATCAGCAAGGCCTGCTGGACCCTGTCCGCTTCCCCAGAAAAGTCCTCGATGATCTCCGCGCCGACCTCGGCGCATGGGCCTACGGGGGGCAGATTCTGCAAAGCCCTGCCCCGCTTGGTGGCGGATTGCTCAAGCGCAAATGGTTCGGCACTTATTCCACCCTGCCCGCTGATGCAGTATGGCATGTTGTGGTTGACCCTGCTTACACCGCCAAAACTTACAACGACCCATCAGCCCTGATGGCCTATGCCTACGCCGACGGCCACTGGTACATCAGGGAAGTGGCTGCCGAATGGCTCGAGTTTCCCAAACTTCTCCGTTACCTCGCTGATTTTGCCCTCAGAAATGGCTACGGCAATGGCAGCTGCATCAGGGTAGAGCCAAAGGCCAGCGGAAAAGACATCGTCAATACTCTCCGCCGGCAATCCACACTCAACATCATCGAAGGGCCCAACCCTGAAGGCGACAAAATTGCCAGAGTGCTTTCCATTGCAGCCATTGTTGAAAGCGGCCGGATTCTGCTGCCCGAAACAGGATACCCCTGGAAGCTCGACTTTTTGGATGAGTGCACCCTGTTCCCCAATGGCCAGCACGATGACCGCGTGGATTGCCTGGTGATGGCCATTGACGCACACAAAACAGCGCCCCGCCCCCCAGTTGAATATCAGCTGACTCAGATTTACTGATAATCACTGCCCCGCAGCAGGGTTTTGGCAAGGGCGAGCAGTTGTGCAGGGCTCAGCTGCTCAGCGCGCTTCGTCAGCACATCGCTCATCGCGGGCGAAAACTGAGCCTGATAAGCACTCAGCGAATTGCGGAGTGTTTTTCGGCGCTGGCCAAAGGCAGCCTTAATCACCCTGAAAACCCCATCGGGCACATCGGGGTGCCGATGGTGCCGCGTCAGCCGAATGACCACCGAATCCACCTTCGGCGGCGGACTGAATGCGCCGGGCCCCAGCCGCAGGATGACCTCGATATCATAAAACAGCTGCAGCCAGGCACTGGTGATGCCATAGGTTTTGCTTCCGTGCGGGGCTGCCACCCGCTCACCCACTTCCCGCTGAAACATGCCTACACAACTGGGGATTGCTGCCCGCCCCTCGGCCATTTTCAGCAGCAGCTGGGTACTGATGTTGTAAGGAAAATTGCCCGCCAGCGATATGGGCTGCGGATATGCCAGCCAGTCAGCAGCCAATGCATCGCCGAGGGCAATTTTGCCCCTCAGGCTCGGGAAACGCTCATCCAAGATGGGCAGCATGTCAGCATCCAGTTCTATTGCGCGCAGGCGGCCTGGGAAGCGCTGGTGCAAAAAAGCCGTCAGCACACCGCGCCCGGGCCCAATCTCCAGCACCGTGCCGTTTTCACCGGGGTCTGGCACTGCATCGGCAATACGCCGCGCCGCATTCAGGTCATGCAGAAAATGCTGACCCAGGTGTTTCTTTGCCCCCTGCATGTGTCAGGCGAAGGTAAGGGCGGCGAGGTATGTCAATGGCCTTGATTGGGCCCATTACTCTTTCACCACCCTGCCCTGGTAAAGGCTGCCCTATTCCGCAAGCATCATCCGCCCGGCACGGAGATCCTGCCGCTGTACGCGCGCCTCG
>CBDTVD010000303.1:0-2584 GCA_965363965.1 uncultured bacterium | reverse complement strand
AGTCATTGGAGAATTCGGCCATAAAATTGCTCTTCTCACCAAACTCATTTTCTCACCCCAAACCAAATTGTTCTGATGTGGATTGACCAGCTGATTGGCGATTATCACACATTTTTGAGAGAGAAAACGCTCGCCAGAGAATTGCAGCCTGATGGTTGGGTCGAAATCAGCACCCCATATTTGGATGTTTTCAACGATACCATTGACATTTACGCCAAAAGGAAAGATCAAAACATTCTGCTTTCTGACGATGGGGCTACCTTAAGAAACCTTGAACTGATTGGGCTGGACATCTTGAGGTCGGAAACACGCAGAACCTTCCTGATGCAGATACTCAGGAACTATGGCATCACCTTGCACAGGGAAAGCCAAGAATTTATTGTGGAAACATCTGAAAAGGATTTCCCGCAAAAAAAACTGAACCTGGTGAGTGCAATTGCTGAGGCCAATGACTTACATATTATCAATAGGCAATCGGTAGCTAACATTTTCAGGGATGACGTGCGCGATTTTTTGATTGAAAAAGAAGTTATTTTCACTCCACACTTTATATCCAGAGGCGATACTGGCCTCGAATTCACTTTCGATTTTCAGATTGCTGCTTCCAAAAAAGAAACCCTCATCAAGGCCTTTAACAGTGTCAACAAAACCAATCTGCCACAATTCCTTTTCATTTGGCAAGATGTAAAACCAGTGAGAGAGCGTCAGACAGCAAAAGAAGTTTTAAGCCTGGCTTTCATTAACGACACCGATAAAGAAATTAAAAAGGAATATCTTGAGGCCTTCCACTCCAAGGGTGCTGCAACCATTTTGTGGTCCGAAAGGGAAAGTGAGCAAAGTTTATCGCAGCTCAAATCGGCTGCTTAACTGCACACCCTCCCTTCAGTCATCCAAGCCCTTGCCGGCAAGTATTAGCGGCGCAGCTTTATCCACCCGGGCGATGCGGGTTTTTTCCAGTTTGGCCGCCCCTATGTGCATCATGTATTGCCGCTGACGCCCAGGTGTCAGCGCCTTGAAGGCTTTCTGCAGCTGGGGCTCTTCAGCAAAGCGGTCGGCGAGTTCTTGCGGCACCGGCCACTCGTCTATGCTTTTGGTTTTGACTTTCAGGCCTGCCTTCTCGTTTTTTATGGCCTGATTGACATAGGCCCTGATGGTGCTGGCATTCTGCTTGATTTGCTGAGTGCTGGTCAGGCGCATCTGCCGCATCGCTTGTGTCTGCTCAGTGGGCTGAATCAGCAGGTTATGGGTGTCGTCGATTAAGGCACCTTTGAAAAACATCAGTACCACATGCTCCTTAAAGCCCTTGGTGCTCACCACATTGGCATCATCCACTGTGTAAGTCGGCGCCCCCCACTTGATTTCCTCTGTCAGCGGGCAGCTCAGCAGAATTTCCCGCACAGCCAGCAGCTCATCCTTCCACTTGGTCTGCCGATTGTAATAAGCCCCCGCCTTGGGGTTAGGGATTGATGTCATAATGGGTGCAAGGTAAGAAACACCCCGCCACCAAAAAGGAATCCGAACCTTCAAATCCCCCATTTGTTCTGCCCTTACCAGGAACTCTCGCCCTTCCCCATGAAAAATTTCCTTTTCCTCACCCTCGCCGCCGCCTTTCTCCTGCCCAGTTGGGCGGGGGCGCAAACGGTAACTCCCCTGATGGTTGGCCGCCCGCTCCAGATCAAAATGGGCACCCAAGCCCGGTTTGGCCTTTGGGCACGCAATGATGGGCCTGGGGCTGTAACATCGGTGCAGCTGACTTATCAATTGACGCCTGCGGGCGGGGGCAGCCCCCAAACCATCACACTGCCAGCTGTGCCTGCCGGCGACACTTTTTATATCGAATATCCCCTGCCCTATACCCCCCAAACGGGCGGGCCAGCGGAGGTGAAAATGGTCATCAGCAAAATAAATGGCGCAAATGCCAGCATTGCCCTTTCAGCCCCGTTCACGGTAATCAGGGGCCAACAAAAAGCCAAAAAACAGGTGCTGTTTGAATACAGTGAACTGCCTTTCCGTTTGTCCTATTATAACTCCTGGTATTGGCAGAATTTTGTGCATGGAAAATTGAATGCTGACCTTATATTCTCAAATCCGGAGGTAGAAATGGTGCAGATAACACATTCTACACAAGGGTGGGATAGTGCTTTTTTAGACAGTTACACCGATTTAGTAAAGACATTGGAGCCAAAATTGACATCTGATGAAAGCAGACTGCTGGTGGACCGCTGCCACTGCAAAGAATCAGAATATAAGGGTGACCCTTATGCGCTTGCCGGTTTTTTTCAATACAATGGCGGGTGCAGCCCTGATCAAATTGATGACTGCAATCCATGGACACAGAAATGGGCTGGCTGCTTCGACAGCATCGGCAGCCGCTATACGCCCATGAATGTCAGTGTGCAGCCCTATCGGCATGGCACCAGCCCCTATCACCGCGCAGAAGTGCGCATTGACATGGTGGATTACCCTGAATACAAGGATGCAGAGTATCGCGTCCACATCTACGTGCTGGAGGACACCATGAAAAGCAATGCAAAAAGCCCATCGAACCCCTATGGAACCAACCCTTACAATGCCTGGGTAAACG
>CBDTVD010000302.1:0-2608 GCA_965363965.1 uncultured bacterium | reverse complement strand
CCTGCTGCTGCTGCAGGCCCTGGTGGGCACCGTGCCTGAAAACTATAGATGGATGCTGGGGATGCTGGGAATAAATGGAGACCTGACTGCGGCCATGGAAAGCTATGAATTGCTGGATGCTGAACTTGCCACCAGCCCTGAGTTTGCGATGTGGGCGGGCGAGACCAAAATGCTGCACGCCCTGCTGAAATATCACCTGATGAATGACCATGCAGGTGCATGGGCCACCATGCTGCGGGGCACGCCGCGGTGGAAAGCCAGCCCGCTGGAGGCATTTGCCCGCGCTACCCTTGCCCAGCGGCTGAAGCGCAATGGCGATGTGCTGGCCACCCTTGCACCGCATGTGCGCACCGCCCCGGCCCTGGCCATGCTCGACATGATGTATGGCACGGCGCAGCTGCATGCCCTGCAGCCCGCAGCGGTGGCATATCTGGCCCGTTTCATCAAAGGATATAAGGGAGAGAATTACCTGAGTGAAGCGTACCTGAAACTCGGGTGGGGTTATCTGCTGATAGGTGACACGGCACGATATGGAGCCTGTGCACTGCTCTGCCAGCGCGATGGCACCGACAGGCTGGATGAAGACAAAAATGCTCGGGGAGAAGCGGCTGGCCCCAGACCTGACATAGGGCTGCTGAAGGCTCGGCTGCTGTTTGACGGTGGCTATCTATCCCGAGCACTGCAAATGGCCGAAACTCGGGCTGCGGCTGGGGGCCTCAGCATTGGCCAATCGGATGAGTTGCAATACAGGATGGCGCGGATATATGAAGCGATGGGAGAAACGGAAAAAGCGAAATCAACTTACAGGGCGCTGCTGAAGGAGAACCATGCACCTGAAGGCTATTTTCTGCCGGCGGCATGCCTGTATCTGGGCAACATTCTGGAGCGTGAAGGGGACCTGGCAGCAGCGGCCAACTGGTATCAGCGGTGCCTGACTTATAAGGGCTATCCTTATAAAAACAGTTTCGACCAGAAGGCGCATGCAGGCCTCAGGCGGCTGAGGAAGTAAAACTGTTTGGATATCCCCGTTATTTTTAAAAACAGCGGTGGTCCCACAGTTTGATTGTATCGCGGATGGTGGGCTGGCCCGGGGGCGGCGTTTTTTTGTGGACCAGATAAATGGAGAATGAAAGCAGCGTGTCTTTGCCAGCGTTTTTTGCATTCCAGTTTCGGCAGATGTACTGGCCATAATAGAGGCGATATTGTGTGTTGCTGCGGTTGTGCATGTTGGCGAGATATTTCTGCCATCGAAAGTCGGGAAACTCTCCACTTATGTCGGCAGGCAAGGTCCAGTTGAGTGGTGCATCGCCCCTGTAAAGGTCAATTGATTTGCCTGAGCTTGTTCGGCCAGGAATTACATAGTATCCATCTTCTTCAGGTGGCAGAGGAGCGAAAAACCCCCATTTCTGGCCCATTCCAGTCACCAGGCCAATCCAGTTTGAATTGGCAGGCAGCTTAAAGCGGCCAGCCGTTAAATCCACCAGTTGCCAAATGAAAACGTAGAATAAGAAAAAGCCGATAATGAGGTCTCGAGAACGGGTAACGAATTTCTCTGCCGGCGGAAAAGGCTGGAATAAGGGGGTGGCTAAGCGGCTGAATCGGGCGGCAAACCATAAGCCGATGCCATGGAGCCGAGGCTCGAGCCAGTTCCAGAATCCATAGGGAAGAAAAATAACCATAGAGGCCATGTTGAGGAAACTGAAAGGCCCTGTCATGATGAAAAACCACAGGCCCATGTGCATGCCCATGAAAAGTGCCACCATCACAGTGCGGATGCGGGCTATGTAGAAAGGCACCAACAGCAAGATGGGCCCCAGCAATTCGAGGTAAAAAACACCAAAAGTGAGCACCTTCATCAATGCGGGATATTGCAGCAGCCATTGTGCAGGGCCTTTTGCCATTGTGTCAATTGAAAGGGCATAGTAAATGGCGGTGCCATCGGTGCGCCACTGGGCATCGGTCTTAAGCAATGCACTGAAGAAATAAATGAATATCACCTGCATCAAAATGGCTACTGTTGCCGCAGAGAATTTGACAGGGTTACTTGGCCGCGGCAGTGCTCGCCGCCACTGGTCGGCACTCCACACGCGGCCGATTGGCAGGAATATCATCCAAAACAGCATCACCTTTAGCACCTCATCAAAGCCCTGGAGCATAAATTCACTGCGGTTGATGAGGCTGACTGTGAGCACCCAGGTGATGATGGTGAATAAACGGGTGCGATAACCGATGCCCATCAGCAGGGCGGCAACGGCATGGGCAAAGAAAAGAAAGCCGATGATCTCCTTGCTGCCAGACATGGCATGGAGGCTCCATTTCCAATACCCCTGAAAATGCTCGGCCAGTGCCCAGCGGGGCATCACCCCAGCGTCGGTGTAGAAAGTGCTGAGATATCTGGCCCTGATGAAAAGGTCGATCAGGATGAGGATGGCGAAGAGGATGCGCAAGGCCGCCAGCCCGCGATAATCTATGCCGAGGTATCGGCGGATGAAGCTGGGCTTTGTCGCGCTCAAGCGGGGTCTGACCTCGTGTGATTCAGCCATCGGCGGGCGAAATTAACGGGCCCAATCGCCAAAAACGGGCGGGGGCAGTTTGTCGCCGAAAGGGA
>CBDTVD010000301.1:0-2615 GCA_965363965.1 uncultured bacterium | reverse complement strand
GGCTTGGGAGCAGTTTATATTGCAAGGCGGTATATCCATTGGCAACAAATATATTGTCCTCCAATATGTACCTGCTGGTGCGGCTCCCGTCACTTGTCATGTGCATGCCCACCTGGAAATTTTTGAATATCAGGTTCCCGCGAATAAATCTTGTAACCCCATCTTTCCGGTCGCGATAATGCACTCTGACCCCAGGCAGGCTGTCGTTGCTGCCGCCTTGTTTGGTGAAAAAAGTGTCGAGCCGAGGATTGACTCCGCCCGGGTCAATGGCGAATTTTATTCCTATGTACTGGCCATTGCGCATCATCACCTCCCCGTCGCCTTTTACATACATGCCAGAATTATGCGGCCCGCCGGCACCATCAGTCCGCAGGGTTACGTGGCCATTGTTGTAAATAAAGCAGCCATAGATATCAATTCCCATTGCTGAAGCCCCCAGAAAAATGCCATTGGCCAGATTATCGTGGATTTTAAGCCCTGAGAACTGGACGTATTGCCCCTCGCAGTAAATGCCATTCATGTATTCTATATCAGTTGGTTCATCTTTCCGATCCTGATAAGAATGCCTGTTGGTGTTTGAATTGAAAATATCAATGTCATATAGATGCACATATTGTGAACCAGCTTTATTTTGATAATAATATTTGCACCTTGTTCTCAAATTGCAACTGTCGTCAATATATTCGCACTGCTGCGTACATTGGCTATAATATGGACTATTGGGATTACAGGGATAGTCATAATTTTTAATGGCAGGCCCCGAAAATCGGAGAACAGAGTTAGCAATCAGGCTTTTGTAGGAATTTTTGCGTTCAGTTTCTGTCAGGGTCATCCACTTTTCGTGTAATCCTCTGCCGTCCAATTTGACATTGCTGCAGCCTACAGGTTTGATTATGATTGGATATCCATCGCCTCCAATAAGTTTGCAGATGAATGGTCCCCAATAATCCAGAGTGCTTGTTTCCTGTGCGTAATAAGTGCCTCCAAAAAGCTGAAGGGTATCGCCAGGATGGATGGAATCGTTTGGGTTGAGCAATGCTTCCCAAAGATTCCAGGGTGTTGTAGCATCGCCGGTGCCGCCAATGTGCCTGCCTGGGCTGGCATACCAACTGCGATTGGGGCGGATGGCAGATGCAGTGTTAACGAGCAGCAGGGCAAGCAGGAGAACAGGAAGTGTGCGCATAGGGGAAAGTGTTCATACGGTTATTTAATTTGATACACTTAAGTCCGTGGATTGTTTAAAGGGAGCATCGCCGCACATCACCGCACCGCTACTTTGCCGGCGATGGTGGTGCCGAGGGTGCCGCGGAGGCGGAGGAAGTAGAGGCCGGCGGGGAGGGGCGGGAAAGCAATGGACTCATCGCCCTGGCGGAGGGGGCTGGTGATTTCAAGGCTTCCGTCAGCCGCGCCAGGCCTTTGTCAAACACTGTAAACCTTTTTTGCCATGCCATTGCACCTGCAAATTAAGCCCTGGGCAAGGGATGAATGGCCCTGCGCCCTCTGCGCCTACATTTGCCGCGGGGAGAGAAAAACCGAAGGGCAAAATGGGGTTCGTCAACTTGATATTCAAAAGCCTGATTGGGGTGCGGATGCGCGCCATTGATGGGTTTATCCAGCACCCGCATGATGTGCAGCGGGGGATATTGCTTCGGCACATCAACAAAGCCAGCAAGACGCGATATGGCCAGCGGTATCATTTTGAGGACATCCGCAGTTATGGCGACTTTGTGCGCAATGTGCCTGTTACGGACTACGTCGGGCTGAAACCCTACATTGAAGCGACCATGCGGGGCGAGAGCGATGTGCTTTGGCCAGGCACCACCGAGTGGTTCGCCAAAAGCAGCGGCACCACCGATGACCGCAGCAAGTTTATCCCAATCACCCAGGAATGCCTGGAGGATTGCCACTATAAGGCTGGCAAAGACCTTATCGCCCTGTATTATCACCTGAACCCCGATGCGCAGCTGGCAGACGGAAAAAGCCTTGTGCTCGGGGGCAGCCATCAGGTTAATCACTTGAATGAGCGGAGCAAGTTCGGCGACCTGAGTGCGGTGATGATGCAGAATCTGCCCTTTTGGGCAGAGTTGCTTCGGACGCCTGAGAAGCACATCGCCCTGATGGACAAGTGGGAGCAAAAAATAGAAATGATGGCGCAGGCAGTCGCCAAACAGGATGTTACCCACGTGATGGGTGTGCCGACATGGACGCTGCTATTGATCAGGCGGCTGTTTGAAATCAAGGGTGTTAATGACTTGAGCCAAGTGTGGCCGAACCTGGAGCTGTATGTGCATGGGGGGGTGAGTTTTACCCCTTACAGGGCACTGTTTCAATCGCTTATCAGCCGGCCCGACATGCATTATCAGGAGACATACAATGCCAGTGAGGGATTTTTCGGCATCCAGGACAGCCTGACGCGGCAAGAGATGCTGCTGCTGCTGGACCACGGCATTTTCTATGAATTTATGCCCGTTGACCAGGAAGGAAAGGAAGACGCTGAAATAGTGCCGCTTGAAGGGGTTGAAGTGGGCAAGATCTATAGCATGATCATCAGCACAAATGGGGGCCTGTGGCGATATGCCATCGGCGACACGGTGCGCTTTACCTGCACCAGCCCC
>CBDTVD010000300.1:0-2635 GCA_965363965.1 uncultured bacterium | reverse complement strand
TGTAATATTCTTCTGGAGCGCGTTTGAACAGGCAGGGGCTTCCCTGACATTTTTTGCCCAGGAACAGACTGACCGCTACATAGGTGCATTCGACTGGACTGTGCCTGCATCGCTCTTCCAGAGCATCAATCCTGTGGCAATCGTGATTTTTGCCCCAATTTTCGCAGTGATGTGGACAGGGCTTGGCAAAAGGAACCGCGAACCATCATCATTGACTAAACAGGCAATCGGCTTGCTGCTGCTTGCACTTGGATACGTGGTTATAGCTTTCACAGTAAAGGACTTAGACCCTGCCATAAAAGTGAGCATGATATGGGTTATACTGATGTACCTGATCATGACCTTCGGCGAGCTTTGTTTGAGCCCGATCGGATTATCAATGGTGGTTAAACTGGCACCCCTACGCTTTGCAAGTTTGCTGATGGGGGTTTGGTTCCTTTCAACGGCCACAGCAAACAAGTTCGCAGGAATATTGAGCGAACTGTACCCGGAAGAAGTGAAAAGCGATTATAGCATTGAAGCTTCAAAATTCACGATCTTAGAAAACGGGCAGACACGCCAAATTGTAGTAACCGACAGCGCCAGCATTGCCGCCATTCCGGCAGGTGCGGTGGTTACTGTTGACAGGGCAAACTCGAAATCCGATGAAATGGTGAAAGAGGAATTGCCATTCCTCGAGCAAATAAAAGTCAACCTCTTTGGCAGCGGAGATAAAGAAAGCAAGGACTCAGTGCTGACCCTGGCTGTAGAGGGTTCATATCAGGGCGAAAACATTCCTGAACACAAGCTCAAGCAAATTACCGATGTGCGCAACCTGGGCAAAAACAGGTTGTTCCACAATGCTGCAGGCGACAGGGCATACATACTTAAACCGAAAGGCGATGGCGGCACCTTTGAATCATGGAACCTGAACCCAGTGAAGCCGAGCTTCCTGAGTTTTCCCATCAAGGACCTCTATGATTTCTTTATGATTTTCGTCTTTATGAGCGGTATCGCCTCCATTCTTCTTTTCATTCTGGTTCCCAGACTGCTGAAGATGATGGGCGGATTGCGCTAAACTTATAGGCTGATACTCTGCGGGCGAGGCATTTTACCTTTGCCCGCAGAATGAGCCTGACTGAAGATCAAAACCAATTACTCGACCAAGCTAAAACAGCCCTGCGCACGCGGGCATTTTTTGCAGCCTATCCTGAGCACCCAAAAGCATACGGCGCTGACGGCATGGCAAAAGCTGCCGATTGGTTTGCTGGTGTAAAAGGAAATCGCTTTGAGGAACTTGATGCGCAATCAGAAAAGTGGATTGGTGCCGAAGAATCGCCCTATACTCAAGAACAGCTCGGCATTACGTATCCCAGTTTCAGTACTGATGAATTAATCAAGCGGGCTATTGAAATAAGGGAAGGGTGGCAGTACCTGTCGGTGGAAGAACGGACATCGATTCTTCTAAATAGCCTGGAACGCATCAAAAGTCGGTTCTTTGATATCGCCATAGCCACCCAGCACACCACCGGCCAGGGCTGGATGATGAGTTTCCAGGCAAGTGGCCCGCACGCTGCCGACCGTGCCCTGGAGGCGATTGCGATGGGCCATGATCAGCTGACGCGTGTGCAGCCCAACACTGATTGGGTGAAGCCGATGGGCAAATTTGATGTTACAGTAAAAAAACGGCACAAGGCCCTGGGAAAGGGAATAAGCCTTGCCATAGGGTGCAGCACGTTTCCAGTCTGGAATTCGGTGCCGGGGATTTATGCCAGTTTGATTACGGGCAATCCTGTCATTGTCAAGCCTCACCCAATGGGGATCCTCAGCATCGCGATTGTTGTTGGAGAAATCAGAAAAGCCTTGGCTGAGGCTGGCCAGCCCGCAGATGTCATTCAGCTGGCTCCAGATACCCAGCAGCATCCGCTGGCGAAAGAATTGGCAGAGCGCAGGGAAGTTAAAATCATTGACTACACTGGCAGTTCACCATTTGGAAATTATTTGGAAGGACTGACGGGGAAGATTGTATTTACTGAAAAAGCAGGTGTCAACAGTGTAATCATTGATTCAGTAAAGGATTTTGCACCAGTTGCAAAAAACCTCGCATTTTCAATGGCACTTTACAGCGGCCAAATGTGTACTGCGCCCCAAAATTTCTTTGTCCCCAAGGATGGAATAAAAACTGCTGAAGGCCGCATGAGTTTCGAGGAAGTTAGCAGCGCCATCGCACAGGCAAGCGAGGGAATGATGGCGAACGCTGACATGGCTGGGCCGACATATGGTGCAATCCAAAATCCCATGACCCTCAGCCGTGGCACCAAGGCACAAGGAAAGGGCCGGGCACTGATTGGCCAGAATACAGTATCAAATAATGAATTCGCCAATGCGCGCACTGCAGGTACCTCACTTTGGGAAGTGAGCATTGAAGATCAGGACATTTATTCAAGTGAATTATTCGGCCCCACTGCCCTGATTGTCAAAACTCGGGATACCGATGAATCCATCAAATTGGCGAGCGAACTGGCCATGGAACACGGCGCCATCAGTTGTGCCGCATATACGCAGGATGATGAAGTGAAAAGACGAATTGAAAGGGCAATGGAACGGGCATTTGTCCCCGTAGCTTTTAACCTCACAGGGCCCATCTTCGTTAACC
>CBDTVD010000299.1:0-2645 GCA_965363965.1 uncultured bacterium | reverse complement strand
CCATAATCAGTTTGGCAGGCATCGCCTTGCGCACCAGGGCAAAAGTGCGGATGACATCCCCAACCCGCTTCACCGGCCTGAAGTTGCTGGTGTGCATCAGGATTTTCTCGCCATTTGGTGCAATCGCTTTCTTAAAGTGCTCTTTGGGTTTTTTGCTGAACCGCTCAAAATCAACAAAATTGGGAATCACTCTGATCTCTTTTTGGATATCAAACTGCCGATAAGTTTCATCGCGCAGGTTCTGGCTGACAGCTGTAACCCCATCACTCTGGTTGATGGCGAATGTTACGGCCGGCTCATAGCTGCGGTCTTTGCCCACCAGGGTGATGTCGGTGCCATGCAGCGTGCACACAATCGGGATGTTGATGCCATGTCCCTTCAAAATCTGCTGGGCGCTCCACGCGGCAAAGGCATGGGGAATGGCGTAGTGCACGTGCAAAATGTCGAGGCACTCATAGCGGATTACATCCACCATCTTGCTCACCAGGGCAAGCTCATACGGGGGATATTCAAAAAGCGGATAATCCAGCATGCTCACCTCATGGTAAGCCAGGTTGGTGCTCAGCACATCCAGCCGCACCGGCTGCCGATAACTGATGAAGTGGACACTGTGGCCTTTGGCTGCCAGGGCCTTGCCCAGTTCAGTGGCTACAACTCCGCTGCCGCCATAGACGGGGTAGCACACAATTCCAATCTTCATCGCCCTCTGCTGCCACTAACGGCACATGGGGGGCATAAGGTTTCCAAAACGTGGCTTTCTATATTGCCTTGCCGCCCTGACATGTATAATTCTGGCCCCAAAATTTTACATGTCGGGGCGATCTGCATAGCGGCTATACACATTGTGCCTGGCCACTCTGCCTGCTCACCAGCCTTTGAAATCAGGCGGAAGAGTATTTAGACTATGTCCCTGTTTATGCACCGGATGCCTGCCGCCATGCAACAACTTATGCAAGCCTTTGTGCAGCAGCTTATGCACCATATAGTTTTGATTGTCAATGCATTATGAGCGTTTCCTATTTTCCCATGCAGGCCCTTGTGCAAGCCGATGTGCTGGGTGATGTTTAGCTTTGTATCCCAACAAAAGCATAATGGAAATTGAGCTGACAACAAAGTACCCCCACCTGCTTTTCAGCAGAAACTGGGATTATGACTTGGAACTGACTCTGGCCCTTGGCCAATGCACAGCTTTGATTGATGTTATCAAGAAAATCCCAGTCCTGCCTGCATACAGAGAAAATCTACTGAAACTTGCTTTAATCAAAGGGGCGCAATCCACCACCGCTATTGAAGGCAATACTCTCACTGAGGAGCAAATTGCCAGAATTATGGAAGGCTACAAACTTGCGCCAAGCCTTGCCTCAGGAGCAAGAAATGCGCAATGTTTTGGAAGCCATGGAAAATCTTAAACAGAAGGTAGTCAAGCATGGGCAGGGGCCCTTCCTTAACCCTGAAATGTTGAAGGATTTCAACAAGCAGATCGGCAAAGACCTGGGCGAGATTTTCGATGCAATCCCGGGGAAATTGAGGACCGACAGCAGGGTGGTAGGCCGTTATAAGTGCCCTGACTATGAAGACCTCAACGCCTTGCTGAACGCCTACTGCGATTGGCAAAAGGAAGAGTTTAAGTATGGGCCAGCCCAGCCCGTGTGGCTTGCTATCGTTCAAGCGGTTGTCGCCCATATTTATCTTGAATGGATCCACCCATTCGGGGATGGAAATGGGCGAACTGGAAGGCTATTGGAAACCTATATTTTGCTGCGCGCAGGTGTGCCCATCATATGTTCCCACCTCCTCAGCAACCACTACAATAATACTCGGCCGCAATATTATGCTCACTTTGATAGAGCAAGGCAGTCGCGCAACCTAACTTCATTCATCGCCTATGCCATTCAGGGATTCTGCGATGGACTGAAAGATGTAGAAGCCCATTTGAATGAACAAATGCGCGAACTGGTGTGGAAGGATTATGTCAATGATGTACTTAAACAGCAAACCGGATTGACTGGTGTGCGCCGCCGCAGATTGAGAGACTTGGCTAACATCCTTTACAACGCCGAAAATGAAATGGGAACAGCCCAGTTAATCAAGTTGATGCCAGCCGAATACAAAGGCAAAGACGCAAGAGTGATTAAAAACGACCTTGATGTACTCAATAACCTGCACCTGATTTTAAAAGATTTGGAAGGGCGGGCTGCAGCCGATAAATCCATGCTCGATTTGATGGTTGCGCCATCCAAAAAGCTGAGCAGCAAATAGTTAGCCCCCCTTCAAGCCCTCGTCATGCGGGCGGCGTAGTGCTCGCCGCGGCGGGTGAGGATTTCGAGTTTCCAGCCAAATGCCTCGGCTATTGAACGCAGCATCGCCTCGTCAATAAACAACCAGGGGAACGGTGCCCCTTTCTCGCCTTTATAGATAAACTGATACTGCACCTCGCCGAATTCCTTCGGCCGCTTCTGGCCGTGCAGCTTGTTCAGCAGAGGCTTCGGATCGAACGTATCCACATGGCTGGGACCGCCGGCCAGGAACAGGAATAGCACCTGCTTCGCCTTCGGGTTCGGAACGTGCGCGGGCTTCGGAGCCAGCGGATTGATCGTCGCGGCGCTCAGTTCCTTCTGGAGCATCGAGGCGAACGCGAGGCCGCC
>CBDTVD010000298.1:0-2650 GCA_965363965.1 uncultured bacterium | reverse complement strand
CCTCTTTTGCCAACCCAACCCATACCATTATGGTTTGGCTGTTTAGCTCAAAACCCAATGCATCAAAAGAATTGGTCAAAGGCTGCAATTCATCAAGGAAAGATGTAACCAGTTGGCGGATTATTGTGGACGCACCTACCTTGGTAAGCACTGCTGCTTCTTCCAGTGACATAGATTTTTGGCCGGCCCTCCTCAGGTAGAAGTCCTGCTTGTCAGGGTGCAGCACATCCTTTTCATAGAGCATTTTGTCAGTGGTCAATTCATTTATTAATTGATCAAACCAAGGAGAGAGAGCTCGCTGAGCATCAGCTTGCACAAGTGTGTTGCGGTCAGTGGTCATTTTGAAGTTAGAGAGTTGAGTTGGGGCAACAGTTTACATGATACGGCGATGCAAAAATAATGTTCGAACAACGTACAAACTTTGGGTAATCAAAAATCTTGCCTCAAGTCTCCCCTCCAAACGTTCAGCAAAGCCGCCTAAACTTTAACCATCACCCCCACCCCCAGCATCTGCCGGATGGCGCGGGCGATGCCGGCGGCATCATATCCGCATTCAGCATACTGCTCGCTGGGCTCCCCATGCTCCACGTAATGGTCAGGGATGCCGAGCCGCCGGACAGGGTTTTCGAAGCCGTTATCAGCAGCCCATTCCAGGATAGCCGAGCCAAAACCGCCCTGCAGGGCACCATCTTCCACTGTCAGGATACTTCGGTATCGGGTGAAAATTTTCCGCAGCAGGGCTTCATCCAGGGGCTTGCAGTATCTCAGATCATAATGGCCGATTTCAATATCGTCCTTTGCCAATTCTTTGGCTGCTGTGCGCACAAAATTGCCCGGATGCCCGAAGCTGAGCACAGCGAGTTCTTCACCATTCTCCTCAATCACCCGGCCCTTGCCGATGGGGAGGGTTTCGAGTTTTGTCCTCCAGTCCACCATCACGCCCTCGCCGCGGGGGTATCGGATGCTGAATGGCCCGCGATGGCTCAGCGCAGTGAACATCAGGCTGCGGAGTTCCTGCTCATCCATCGGTGCGCTGACCACCATATTGGGCAGGCAGCGCATATAGGCGATATCGAATGCGCCCTGGTGGGTGGGGCCATCGGCACCTACAAGCCCTCCCCGGTCAAGGCAGAAAACTACATGCAGGTTCTGGATGGCTACATCGTGCACCACCTGGTCATATGCCCGCTGCATAAAGGTGCTGTATATGTTGCAATAGGGCACCAGCCCCTCGGTGGCCATGCCGGCGCTGAAGGTTACGGCGTGCTGCTCAGCTATGCCGACATCAAAGGCGCGGGCGGGCATCGCCTTCATCATCAGGTTGAGGCTGCAGCCGCTGGGCATTGCGGGCGTAACGCCCACCACTCGCTCGTCCATCTCAGCAATTTCTACTATTGTATGCCCAAAAACATCCTGATACTTCGGCGGCCGTGGAGCGGGGGAACTTGATTTCTTGATTTCGCCCGTGGTTTTGTCGAACAGGCCTGGGCTGTGCCATTTGGTCTGGTCCTTTTCGGCCAGTTCATATCCCTTTCCTTTGATGGTGCGCACATGCAGCAGCCTTGGCCCGGGCAGTTCTTTCAGGTCCCTGAAAAGGCCCACCAGCCTGATGACATCGTGGCCATCGGTTGGGCCGAAGTATCGGAAGTTGAGGCTCTCGAAGAGATTGCTGGGCTTCAGCAGGGCAGTTTTCAGCGAGTGCTCGAGTTTGCTGGCCAGTTCCTGCGCCCCCTTGCCAATGCCGAGGGCCTTTATTTTTCCCATCAGCTTCCAGGTCTCATCGCGGATGAGGTTATAGGTGCCGCTGGTGGTGATGTCGGTCAGGTAGTCTTTCAGGGCACCCACGTTGGGGTCAATGCTCATGCAGTTGTCGTTGAGCACCACCAGCAGGTTTGCATCGCTGGTGCCAGCGTTGTTCAGGGCCTCATAGGCCAGGCCGGCAGTCATGGCTCCATCGCCTATGATGGCCACGTGCTGGCGAGTGGTGTTGCCCTGCAATCGGCTGGCAGTGGCCATGCCCAGTGCCGCTGAAATGGAGGTCGATGAATGCCCTACACCGAAAGTATCATAGGGGCTTTCGCTCCGCTTGGGGAAGCCTGCCACACCCCCCTTTTTTCGATTGGTATAAAAATTATCCCGCCGCCCTGTCAGGATTTTATGGCCATAGGCCTGGTGGCCAACATCCCATACCAGCCGATCATCAGGGGTATCGAACACATAGTGCATTGCCACAGTGAGCTCAACCACGCCGAGGCTGGCGCCGAAGTGGCCCCCGTGCACACTGACAACATCAATGATGTACTGCCGAAGCTGTTTGCACAGCAGGGGCAGCTTTTCAATTGGCAGCTGCCTTAGCTCGGCTGGCGAGTGCACTTTGGCCAGCAGAGGCGGCACAGGAAAGGGGTTTCGGGTCAAAAGATTAATTCAAGCTGAGAGGCGCTATCAACCATGCAGAAGCCTGGAGCAAAGTGGCGCACAAAACTGTGATAACACCCTGCATCTGCCTGCGGTTCAACGCCCACCTAACCAGCAAATTTAGGCCCGACCTTTTGAAAGGCTAACCACATTAAACTTTATTGGGATACTTCACCACTCCCCTAATACTTTAGGGGACGGCCAGGGAGGGGTTAGAACAACCCTCGGTTGAATC
>CBDTVD010000297.1:0-2656 GCA_965363965.1 uncultured bacterium | reverse complement strand
TGCCGCCGATTTGCCGTTTGGGAATGTGCACCGCAGCGATTGGCTGCCTGTGCATTATCTTAGCAAGCCCAATGGCTGAAAAGCTCCACCCGAAAAAAAATCTGCACTGATGGCTGAGGAACAAAACGAAATCCCCGAAGGCAACCAACCTGAAAACACCCCGCAGAAGAGCAAAGTGAACGAGGCTGAAGTGCAGGCACTCATCAGCCTGCTGGATGACACCGACCAAGAGGTGGTGCAGCAGGTTACTGAGCGCCTGCTGAGCTATGGCGAACTGGTGCTGCCGTTTTTAGAAGACCGATACCTGAGCGAGCAGCAGGCGACCATCCAGGGAAAAATACACAGCATCATTGACCAGATTCAAAATGCCAGCCTGCACAGCCAGCTGCAAGCATGGGCCGAGGGCGGCGGCGTGGATTTGTTTGAAGGCTATTTTCTGATTACCAAATTCAGGTATCCAGAACTGAACCGGCAGACACTCAACAACCTGATTGACAAAATCAAACTCGACGCCTGGCTGGAATTGAGTTTTCAGCTGAGTGCGCTGGATAAAATCAGGATTTTAAACCGAGTGTTTTATGACGTACACGGTTTTAAAGGCGACAGCGACAAGTATCACGCCCCCGAAAACAGTTACCTGAACAAGGTGCTGGAAACGCACCGCGGCAACCCCATCAGCATGGCCATGGTGTATGCAATTGTGGCACAGCGGCTCAACATTCCCGTTTTCGGGGTCAACCTGGCGCAGCACTATGTGCTCGCCTACAAGGATGTGCCAGATTTGAACATAGCGGGCATCGCTTTTCAGAGTGCCACCACACTGGACCCGCAGGGCGCTGGCGATGTGCTTTTTTACATCAACGCCTTCAGCAAAGGGGCTGTGTTCAGCAAATGGAACATAGACCAGTTTTTGCGTGAGCGGGGCCTGAAGCCCCAGGCCATTTTTTATGAGCCATGCAGCAATGTGGATACGCTTACCCGCGTATGCCGAAACCTGATTTACAGCTACGAACGATTGGATGACCACCAGCGTGTAGAGGGCATCAAGTCTCTGCTGGATGTGCTGCAGCCGTTTGCGCGGATACTATAAAGACCCAGGCAATTGCCCATTGGCTTGCCCAGCCCCATGCCATCACCGCACCACCGTCAGGGTCGATTGCAGGGTGAGGATGCCGTCCACCAGCACGATGTAATAGTACACGCCCTCAGGCAGAACTGTGCCGTCGGGTTTAATGGGATTCCAGGGCAGGGGAGGAGTGTTGGAATATCCCACCTGCTGGCCCCAGCGATTATAGACAAACAGCTCATATTGCCGGCATTCTTCCCTGATGCCTGGCACATAAAAGGTATCGTTGATTCCGTCACCATTTGGAGTGATGATGTTGGGCGATTGCAGGGCATTGAAAAGGTCGGCTGAAAAATCGAGTGTTGTATCCAGCAGTCCGGGGCAGCCTGTCCCTTCATCAAATTTGATTTGGAGGCTGTGCCTGCCCGGGCCCTCAGGTGCAATGTCCACATCAAAGCCCTGGCCGATGAACACACCATCCAGGTACCAACTGGCCTTGTTTCGCTTGACGGCATCCACGTGTCCGCGATATCCACCGCTGCAGGGCAGCACCTGCAGGCTGAGTGCCTGGCTGGGATAGATGGGCAGCTCAACGGGGAGTGTCAGGCTGTCGGCGCAGATTTTCCCCGGGTTGATGATCAGCGTGGCAGTGCCACTGGCCTTGTAAAGCTGCGGCGGCGGATTGCGCTGAGTGCTGCTGCTGCCATTGCTGAATATCCATTGAAAAGTGTCTGCCCCAGCTGAGGCATTTACAAACCGCACCAGCGGCTGACAGGTATCGGGCCTGACAGTGAAATTGGGCACCTGGCTGCCAATAACAATCGGTTTGCTGGAGGTGTCGGTGCAGCCATCGGCATTGGTTACAATCAGAGTGATGATAAAGGTGTCGGCAGTGGCATATCGGTAATTCTCTATGTCCCTGGCATAGGATGTGTCGCCATTGCCCAGGCTCCAGGCATAGGCAGCGGCACCACGGTTGTGCGCCTGAAGATTGGCTATTTTGCCGCAGACCGAAACGCTGAACTCGGCATCCACCGCCGCGATGGTGATGGTTTGCCTGAAAGTATCGGCGCAGGCCGTGCCGCTGTCGGCAATCAGTTTGGCCGTATAGGTGCTGGGCCCGGGATAGGTGTGGGGCGGCGGAGTTTTTCCGCTGAATCGGGTGCCATCACCAAACTCCCAATAATACCTGCCGCCAATGCTGCTGCTGTTGACGAAGGTTGCAGTGCGGCTGCAGGCCGGCAGGTTATAGGTGAATTTGGGGTCGCTCTTGATGTAAACACTGATTTTTTGCGTAGCAGTGTCCCTTACGTTGCAGCTGAATGGGTCATAGGCCACCAATTTGACTGTGTAATTTCCGCTTGCAGGGTACTGATAACTGGGGTTGACCTCTGAAGAGCTGTCGCCATTGCCGAAATACCACTTAAAGCTGCGGCTGCGGGTGCTGTTGTTGGTGAATTGCACGCTGCTGCTGTAACAGGTCAGCGGCGGGGCGGTGAATGCCGCCTTAAGGTCAGGAATATCCAGGCTCACTTTAAAGAGCAGGTTGTTGCAGCCCCCCTGGCTGGGCTTATCGGGCCTTCGGCCCCT